>CAMVDI010000063.1 GCA_947166205.1 uncultured Clostridia bacterium | reverse complement strand
CCGGGCCCGGGAGAACTACGAGAAGAACCTGCCGCCGGAGGACGGCCGGCTGGGCGGGCTGTACAACAACATGGGGCTCTGCCTGTCCGCCTCGGGCCGCTTCCCGGAGGCGGAGGATCTGTTCCGCCGGGCCCTGGCCGTCATGGAAAAGCAGGAAAACGGCCAGCTGGAGCAGGCCATCACCTGGCTGAACATGGCGGACGCCGTCTCCGCCTCCCTGCCCCCGGAGGAGGCGGAACCCCTCATCGGGGAGGATCTGGAGCGGGCGGAAAGCCTGCTGAACGCGGAAAGCCTGCCCCGGGACGGATACTATGCCTTCGTCTGTGAAAAGTGCGCCCCCGTGTTCGGGTACTACGGCTGGTTCATGACGGAGAAGGAACTGGAAGGGCGGGCCGCGGAAATCCGGGCCCGGCGGGGGTGACCGAAGCAGGAATCCGCCCGGAAAGGGAGAAATACCGGAATCGGGGGAGAGGCGAAAGCCTGGGGCCCGGCGGCGGGCCGGAACGGAAAACGGGAACGCCGCGGGGCGGCGGAAAACCCGGAAAGCAAAAGCGTTTTGAGCGAGGAGGAAAAGAACATGACCAGAACCATCGGAATCAACGGAATGATGTGCGCCCACTGCGAGGCCCGGATGAAGAAGGCGCTGGAGCAGGTGGACGGCGTGGTCAGCGCCGTGACCAGCCATGAGAAGAACAACGCCGTGCTGGAGCTGTCCAGGGACGTGCCGGAGGAGGTGCTCCGCAAAGCCGTGACCGACGCCGGATACGAATACGCGGGCTGAGAAGCCGGAGGCGCGGCGCGGAGGGGACCGCGAGGAAAAACACGGGAAGAACAGGAACGCTCTTGATTTTTGAGCGTTCCTTTTTCATAATATTCTGCGAAATTGAGCGGGCCCAGGGCCCGGGGGATGAATCAGAAGGAGGAAAGTCCATGAACGCATATGTAGCCCGAGTTTACGCAGATCTGGAGAAGCGCAACGGTCACGAGAAGGAGTTCCTGCAGGCGGTCCGGGAAGTGCTGGAAGCGCTGAGCCCCGTGTTTGACAAGCATCCCGAGTATGAGGACAAGGGCTTGCTGGAGCGCTTTGTGGAGCCTGACCGCGCCATCATCTTCCGGGTGCCGTGGGTGGATGATCAGGGCAAGGTGCAGGTCAACCGCGGATACCGCGTGCAGTACAACAACGCCATCGGCCCCTACAAGGGCGGCCTGCGGCTCCATCCCAGCGTAAATCTGAGCGTCATCAAGTTCCTGGGCTTTGAGCAGGTGCTGAAGAACAGCCTGACCAGCCTGCCCATCGGCGGCGGCAAGGGCGGCAGCGACTTCGATCCCAAGGGAAAGAGCGACAACGAAGTGATGCGCTTCTGCCAGAGCTTCATGACCGAGCTGTACAAATACATCGGCAAGGATACCGACGTGCCCGCCGGCGATATCGGTGTCGGCGCCCGGGAGATCGGTTTCCTCTACGGCCAGTACAAGCGGATCACCGGCCTGTACGAGGGCGTGCTGACCGGCAAGGGCCTCTCCTACGGCGGATCCCTCGCCCGGAAGGAAGCCACCGGTTTCGGCCTGTGCTATCTGACCTCCGCCATGCTGCGGAAGCATAATATTGAAGTGGCCGGAAAGACGGTTGTGGTCTCCGGCAGCGGCAACGTGGCCATCTATGCCGCCCAGAAGATTACCGAGATGGGCGCGAAGGTCGTCGCCATGAGCGACTCCAACGGCTATATCTTCGACGAAAAGGGCGTTGACCTGGCCGTGATCAAGCAGATCAAGGAAGTCGAGCGGGGCCGCATCCGGGAATACGCCGCCCGGGTTCCCGGTTCCGTCTATACCGAAGGCTGCCGCGGCATCTGGACCGTGAAGTGCGATATCGCCCTGCCCTGCGCCACCCAGAACGAGCTGGATGAGGAAGGCGCGAAGGCCCTGATCAAAAACGGCGTCATCGCCGTGGCCGAAGGCGCCAACATGCCCACCACCTATGAAGCCACCCTGGCCCTGCAGAAGGCGGGCGTGTTCTTCGCCCCCGGCAAGGCGGCCAACGCCGGCGGCGTGGCCACCTCCGCCCTGGAGATGAGCCAGAACAGCCTGCGCCTCTCCTGGTCTTTTGAGGAAGTGGACGCCCGGCTGAAGGGCATCATGGAGAACATCTTCGCCTCCATCGACAGCGCCGCGGAAGAGTACGGCGCCAAGGACAACTACGTGACCGGCGCGAACATCGCCGGCTTCATGAAGGTGGCCGACGCCATGCTGGCCCACGGCTGCGTGTGACGCCTCAGACAGGACCGCGAAACAGCGCCCCTCCCGGTTTCCGGGAGGGGCGCTGTTGATTCCCCGCGGGGCCTGCCCTCCGGCCTGGCCCGGGAGGCTTATTTCATCAGAAACTGTTTTTTGGCGGGGCCGGTCTGGCAGTGGGTGATGGCGCAGGCGATGGCGTCGGCGGCGTCGTCCGGCTTCGGAACCGTGTCCATCTTCAGCAGGAGCCGGACCATCTGCTGCACCTGCTTCTTGTCGGCCTTGCCGTAGCCGGTGACCGCCTGCTTGATCTGCATGGGGGTGTATTCATACAGGTTCTCGGTGTATTCCGCCGCGGCGATGATGGCGGCACCCCGGGCGGCGCCGACCATGAGGGCGGTGGTCACGTTCCGGGCGAAGAAGAGCTCCTCGAAAGCCACGTCGTCCGGACGGTAGATCCGCAGCAGATCCCGCACCCCCAGCTGCAGCGTGCGCAGCCGGGTCTGCATGGGCACGCCGGCCTTGGTTTCCACGCATCCGTAATTGATCAGCCGCATGCGGCTGCCCTCGCTTTCCACCACGCCCCAGCCCATCAGCGCGTAGCCCGGATCAATGCCCAATACGATCAATTCAGCCCCTCCCGCTCCTGTTTCCTTCCGGGCTATGGTAAGCGCCCCGGGCGGAAAAGTCAAGTTGACAGGCTTTTCCGAATCGGTATAGAATGAGCGGAACCGCTCCCGTTTCCGCAGGGCGGAAGCCATGAAAGCCAAAGGAGCGGCAAAGGAGATTGTCATGCGCGCAGACGGAAGAAACCCGGACGCCCAGCGTCCGGTTACCATTCAGCCGGATTTTGTATCCACGGCGGCGGGCAGCTGCCTGATCGCCACGGGGGGAACCCGGGTGATCTGTACGGCCAGCGTCGAGGAGGCGGTTCCGCCCTTCCTGAAGGGGAAGGGCCAGGGCTGGGTGACGGCGGAATACGCCATGCTCCCCGCCTCCACCTCCGTCCGGAAAAAGCGGGACGGGATCAAGAAGGACGGCCGCGGGGTCGAGATTCAGCGGCTGATCGGGCGCAGCCTGCGCCAGGCGGTGGATCTGAAGGCCCTGGGGGAGCGGACGATCACGCTGGACTGCGACGTTCTTGAGGCGGACGGGGGAACCCGGACGGCTTCGATCACCGGGGCCATGGTGGCGCTGACCTGCGCGGTGGACCGGCTGGTCCGGGAGGGAAAGCTGCTGGCCTCCCCGATCCGGCATCAGGTGGCGGCGATCTCCGCGGGCATCGTGGAGGACGAGCCCTGCCTGGATCTGTGCTATCAGGAGGACAGCCGGGCCCAGGTGGACATGAACATCATCATGAACGAGCAGGGCGGGATCATTGAAATCCAGGGAACCGGGGAGGGTCGGGCCTTCTCCCGGGAGGAGATGGACCGCCTGATGGCCTACGGGGAAAAGGGGATCCGGGAGCTGATGGCCGCCCAGCGCGGGGCGCTGGGGGAGCGGGCGCGGCACCTGTGCGCCCGGCCCGTGCTGCTGGCTGCCACCGGAAACGCCCACAAGCTGCGGGAGCTGCAGGAAATCTTTGCGGATTTCTACACCGTGCTGCCCATGGGGGCCGCCGGGTTTACGGAGGAGATCACCGAGGACGGGGATACCTTCGCCCGGAACGCCGTCATCAAGGCGGAGGCGGTCTGCGAGGCCACGGGCCTGCCCGCCATCGCGGATGACAGCGGCCTGGCGGTGACCGCCCTGGGGGGCGAGCCCGGGGTCTATTCCGCCCGGTACGCGGGAAGGCACGGGGACGACGAGGCGAACAACGACCTGCTGCTGCGGAAGATGGAGAACATCACGGACCGGGAGGCTTTCTTCGTCTGCGCCCTGGCGCTGAAGGAGCCCGGGCGGGAGCCCATCCTGGCGGAGGGAAGATGCCCCGGGGTGATCCTGCGGGAGCGCCGGGGCACCGGCGGGTTCGGGTACGATCCCCTCTTCCTCTATGAGCCTCTGGGGAAAACCTTTGCCGAGGTGAATGAGGAGGAGAAGAACGCCGTCAGCCACCGGGCCCGGGCCTGCGAGGCCATGAAGGAAAAGCTGCGGAAGCGCTGAGCGGGCTTTCCGCGGAAGGAGAAGGCATGTACGCTTTTATCGAAGGCCAGGTCTGCGAGAAGACCAACGGAACCCTGGTGATCCTGGCGGCGGGGGTGGGCTGGCAGCTGAACTGCTCCAACAACACCCTGCAGGCCGCCCCGGCCCAGGGGGAGAAGATGCGCTGCTACACGGTGCTCAGCGTCCGGGACGACGCCATGGAGCTCTACGGCTTCGCCACGAAGGAGGAAAAGCGGATGTTTCTGCAGCTGACCTCCGTCTCCGGCGTGGGCAGCAAAACCGCGCTGGCCCTGCTGGGCTCCATGCCCCTGCGGGACCTGAACCTGGCGATCCTGCTGGGGGACGTGAACGCCCTGGCCAGGGCCCCCGGAATCGGGAAGAAGACGGCGCAGCGGATCGCCCTGGAGCTGAAGGAAAAGGTGACCCAGGCGGATGTCTCCCTGCAGGCGGACGGCGGCGGAGGAGCCCCGGCGGCCCCGCAGACGCCGGCGGATCACGTGGTGGAGGCCATCGAGGCGCTGACGGCGCTGGGGTATTCCCCGGTGGAGGCCCGAAACGCGGTTTCCCAGGTGAAGGATCAGAGTGACAAGGCGGAAGAGCTGATCCGGCTGGCGCTGCGGGCCATGGCCCACGTGTAAGCCGGAAAGGAACAGGCATCGGGCCGCCCCCGGGGCGGCAGGGCCGGAATCCGGCGGCGGGAGAAGGCCGCCGGGGGAGAGAAAGGCACGGGATCCGGGCGGCGCCCCCGCGGGGCGGCGGAAGGCCGGATCCCGGAGGATGCTTTCCATAAGGAGAGAATATGGAGGACGAACGTTTTGTGGCTTCCGGGATGCAGCCGGAGGACAGCGCGATGGAGCAGTCGCTGCGTCCACATACCCTGCGGGACTATGTGGGCCAGCAGGCGGTGAAGGACAGCCTGAATATCTATATCCAGGCGGCGCTGGCGCGGCATGACGCGCTGGATCATATGCTGCTCTACGGCCCTCCGGGGCTGGGCAAGACGACCCTGGCCTGCATCGTGGCCGCGGAGATGGGACAGAACATCCGGGTGACCAGCGGGCCGGCCATCGAGCGGCCGGGGGATCTGGCCGCCATCCTCAGCAACCTGAACGCGGGGGACGTGCTTTTTATCGACGAGATCCACCGGCTTTCCCGCCAGGTGGAGGAAGTGCTGTATCCCGCCATGGAGGATTACGCCATCGATATCATGATCGGCAAGGGCCCCACCGCCCGGAGCATCCGGGTGGATCTGCCGAAGTTCACGCTGGTGGGCGCCACCACCCGGGCGGGCCAGCTGTCCGCGCCGCTGCGGGACCGGTTCGGCATGCTCTTCAGGCTGGAGATGTATTCCCCGGAGGATCTGAGCCGCATCGTTCAGCGCAGCGCGGGGATCCTGGGCGTGGATTCCGACCCGGAGGGCCTGCTGGAGATCGCCCGGCGGAGCCGGGGAACGCCCCGGATCGCGAACCGGATGCTGAAGCGGGTCCGGGACTATGCCCAGGTCCGGGGCGGCGGGCATATCTCCCGGGAGATCGCCCGGGAGGCGCTGACGCTGCTGGAGGTGGACGAACTGGGTCTGGACAAGGTGGACCGGAACATGCTGGCCTGCATGATGGACAAGTTTGCCGGCGGGCCCGTGGGGCTGGATACGCTGGCGGCCACCACGGGGGAGGACGCGGTCACCATCGAGGATGTGTATGAACCCTATCTGATGCATCTGGGCTTCATCCAGCGGACCCCCCGGGGCCGGCTCTGCACGCCCCTGGCCTGGGCACACATGAAAAAACAGATGCCCGCGGCCGCGGAAACCCAGCTGAAAATGGAGATTTGAGAGGCTTATGAGAACCGCGGATTTTGACTATGAACTGCCGGAGGAACTGATCGCCCAGACGCCCGTGGAGCCGCGGGATCATTCCCGGCTGATGGTGGTGCACAGGGCGGATCATACCCTGGAGCACCGCCATTTTTACGATATTCCGGAGTACCTGCATCCCGGGGACGCCCTGGTGATCAACGAGACCCGGGTGATTCCCGCCCGCCTGCTGGGCGTGAAGGAAGGCTCCGGCGTGCCGGTGGAGGTTCTGCTGCTCCGCCGGGAGAACGCCACGGACTGGGAGGCGCTGGTCCGCCCCGGCCGGCGGCTGAAGCCCGGCGCGGTCTGCTCCTTCGGGGACGGGCTGCTCCGGTGCGAGATGCTGGAGAACGTGTCGGAAACGGGCGGCCGGCGGGTGCGGTTCCTCTTTGACGGCGTTTTCGAGGAGCTGCTGGACCGGCTGGGCGAGATGCCGCTGCCGCCGTATATCCATGAGAAGCTGGCGGATCCGGAGCGGTACCAGACGGTGTACGCCCGGGAGGAGGGATCCGCCGCCGCGCCCACCGCGGGGCTTCATTTCACGCCGGAGCTGCTGGACCGGATCCGGGCGAAGGGCGTCACGGTGGTGCCGGTGCTTCTGCACGTGGGCCTGGGCACCTTCCGGCCGGTGAAGGTGGAGGATGTGGAGACCCATCAGATGCACAGCGAGTTCTGCCAGGTGACGCCGGAGGCCGCGGAGACGCTGAACCGGATCCGGCGGCAGGGCGGACGGATCGTCTGCGTGGGAACCACCTCCGTCCGGACGCTGGAGACCATGGCCGCGGAGGACGGAACCATCCGCCCCGGCGCGGGGGAAACCCGGATCTTCATTTATCCGGGGGTTCCGATCCGGGCGGTGGATGCCCTGATCACCAATTTCCATCTGCCCCAGAGCACGCTGCTGATGCTGGTCAGCGCCTTCATGGGGCGCGAGGAAGCGCTCCGGGCCTACCGGGAGGCGGTGGCCCGGAGATACCGGTTCTTCTCCTTCGGGGACGCCATGCTGATTGAATAAATGGAAAGCGCGGCCGGAAGCCGGATTGTACAAAAATATCGTTGTTTTTTTCACAAATCCGGGCTATAATGATCCCGTTCGCGATATAACAACTGACACTTGTCTGGAGGCGTCCATGTTTAACTCCAATGAGATGTGTCTTCCTTTGTGTGCCCCGTTTGTATGCTGTGAGGTAGATACCCGGCATACATCCTTTTTTCAGGAACCGAGCGCTTCCTATTACGCGGAGCTGTTTCTTCTCCGGGAGGGGAGGCTCCGCGTCTCCCAGGATCAGGACGAGTACCTGGCCTCCTGCGGGGATGTGGTGCTCTTCTGCCCGGGGGTGGTTCATTCCCTGAAGCGGGAGGGGGATGAGCCGGTGCGGATGGACCTGATCCGGATGGATCCGGACCGGATGCCGGAGATGCCGGCCTACGCGCCTTCGCTGAAGGAGATCCTGTCCGACGCGGCCCGTTCGCGGGTGCCCATGCATGTTTCCGCCGCAGAAGCGCGGAAGATGGCGCTGCCGGAGATGACGGCCGGATGCGTCCGGGAGGCGGAGAAGAAGGAATACGGCTTTGATATGCGCATCGTCAGCCAGCTGGGGCTGATCTGCACGTCCATCATCCGGTTCTGGCTGTCCCGGGGCCTGGTCATCCGGAAACGGGAGGGCCAGCCCAGGACGGAAACGGTGGACTCCCTGTCCGGCTATATCCAGCAGCACCTGCGGGAAAACCTGCGGGTGGAGGATCTCGCGGCCAGATGCGGCATGAGCTACCCCTGGTTCGCGAAAAAGTTCCGGCAGACCTACGGCGTGAACTGCAAGGATTTCATCGAGCAGATCCGGGTGACCCAGGTGGAGAACTATCTGCGGTTCACGGATATGGATCTGGAGCAGATCAGCGCCGAGGCCGGGTACGCGGACTGCAGCCATATGATCAAGAACTTCAAGCGGGTTACGGGGATTACGCCCGGACAGTATCGGCTGCGTCAGAGATAGGAATCCCCGGAAAGGCGGATCCGCCATGAAAGAGCGGCTGAAGAAGATTTTCACCAACGTCTGGAATGTGCCCAACGCGCTGACCATCCTGCGGCTGGTGCTGGTGCCCGTGTTTGTCCTGCTGTTCCGCGGGGGGCATCCGAAATGGGCCCTGGCGGTTTTCTGCGCGGCCAGCCTGACGGATATGCTGGACGGGAAGCTGGCCCGGAAGCTGAACCAGATCACGGATTTCGGAAAGCTTTTCGATCCCCTGGCGGACAAGCTGATGGTTCTGACGGCCCTCTTCTGCCAGGCGGGGGCGGGGGTCCTCCCCTGGCCGGCGGTTTTCATCGTGCTGGGAAAGGAAATCCTCATGGTGATGGGCGGAGCCTTCATGCTGAAGCGGGGAACCGTGGTCTACGCCAACTATTTCGGCAAGGTGGCCACCGTTTTCTTCATGGCCAGCCTGATCCTGAGCTTCTTCCACGCGGAGCTGGCCTCCTGGGGCGTTCGGCTGGACATCATCTTCCTCTGGATCTCCGTGGGGCTGGCACTGCTGGCGCTGGGCGTCTACGCGGCCCGGGCCTGGAAGCAGATCCGGAAATGAAAAAGGCCGGGGCGGCGCCCCGCGGCCCGGAAACAGCGCGGCGGCCGGCCCCCGCGGCATGCAAAAACTCCCTGAGCATTGCTCAGGGAGCTTTTTGCGCCAGCCCGGCGCGGGACGCTCAGAAACTGTTTTACTTTTTCTTTCCCTGGTTCGCCACGGCGGCCATCTTCGCCTTCAGGGCTTCCTGATCCCCCAGGTAATAGTGCCGGATGACGTTGAAATCGTCGTCGAACTCATAGACCAGCGGAGTTCCGGTGGGGATGTTCACGCTGATGATCTCCTCGGCGCTCAGGTTGTCAAAATACTTGACCAGGGCCCGGAGGGAATTGCCGTGGGCGGCGATGATGACGCGCTTGCCGGCCTTCATGTCGGGCTTGATG
>CAMVDI010000062.1 GCA_947166205.1 uncultured Clostridia bacterium | reverse complement strand
CCCGGCCCTTCCGGCCGCCCCGGTTTTCCGCCCCGCGGCCCGCACGTTTCCCGCCGGCCGGCACGTCTCCCCGCCCCGCCGCCCGCGCTTTGCTCCGCCCGCTGGCCGGCGCGCTTCCCGGCCCCTCCGGCCTGCCCGGTTTTCCGCCCCGCGGGCGGGGAGGACTATAAAAAGTCTCAAATTTTTCACGTTTTCGGTTGACATCGTAACACTTTTGAAATAAAATAGCGTTGTGAAATGCTATTTTTTCGAGGTGATTCACGATGACGATCCGTCGCAGCCGTCTGATCGCGCTGTTGCTGGCCTTCAGCCTCGGGATATCTCTGATCCCGGGCGGCCTTTTCATACCCTCCGCGAAGGCGGAGACCTACGGGATGGTGATCACCGGGAGCGTCCGTCTCCGGAAGGAGGCCGCCACCAATTCCGGTTACTGGTTCGTTCTCCCGGTGGGCTGGGTCTGTACGATCCACAACGAGACGAACGCGGGCGGCCAGCACTGGTTCCGGGTCATCGCGCCCCATCCCGAGGCCGCGGATCCGACCACCGCGCGGACCTACTGGGGCTATATCCCCGAGTCCAATTTCCGGGCCCTGACGGACGCTGAAACCGAGGAGTACCTGACCACCAAGCACGTCTCCGGCTCCGGCTCCACGGGAACGTCCGCCGGCACAGCCTCCGGCACGGCGTCCGCCGGGACGGCGGCCACCGGCTCGACGCCCGCCGCCAGCGGGACCACGGGATCCATCACCAGCGGCGGAACCAACCTGCGCAAGGGTCCCGGCAAGAATACCCAGTCCCTGATGAAGCTGGACCGGGGCACCGTGGTTTCCGTCACGAGCATTCCCGACGGCGTCGGCTCGGATTACTGGTACGGCGTCTCCTACGGCAACGTGAACGGCTATGTGAACAGCGAATTCCTGCGTATCCTCTCCGGAAGCAACGCGGCCTCCGTCACGGTCAGTCCCCTCGCCACCGCGACCCCTCCGCCCAGTACGGAAGGCTACAACGCGGTTCAGCTGACGACCTCTTCCTGCCATCTGCGCAATTCGCCCAACGGCTCCTATGACCGGGATATGGACTGGGAGGGCACTGGTTCCATCCTGCCCCTCGCCGGAAACGCCGTATCCACCGCCGGCTATGCCTGGTACCCCGTCGAGCGGAACGGCACGGTCTATTATGTGCGCAGCGACTGCGTAAAGCTGATCTCGACCTCCGCGGTCTCTCCCTCGGTGACCGCCGCGCCTGACGTGACCGCCGCGCCGGCCTCCGACACCTCTTCCTCTGTGAAGGGCTATGTGCGGACGACCAAGGGCGGATGCAACCTCCGCGCCACGATCGCCGGAACAACGATCAAGCAGGTGGGCAAGGGAAAGGTCTTCCCCTATCTGTCCTCCCCGGTGACCCGCGGAAACTACACCTGGTACTATGTGGACGCGGACGGAACCCGCGGCTATCTGCGCAGCGACGTGGTCAAGGTGACCTCCGAGTCCGGAACCTCCACGGTCACGGCCGCCCCGGATGTGACGGCGGATCCCAACGCCACGGGCTATGTGAAGACCATCGCCAGCGACGTGAACCTGCGGACGAAGGCGGGCTATTCCCCCACCATCGGCCGCGTCGCCAAGAACACGATCATGCCCTATTACGGAACGCCCACCACCGTGAACGGCGTCACCTGGTATCATGTGCATACCAGCACCCTGGGCAACGGGTATATCCACGGGAGCTACGTCAGCGTCGTCAACGCGGACGGCTCCGCCACCCCGACCCCCGCGCCCACGGAGGCGCCCACCGGGGCCGTCATAACCGGAACCTCCTCCCAGGTGGAGGCCTCCTATCCGACCCTGAAGCTGGGTTCCACCGGCACCGCCGTGAAGAACCTGGTTGAGGCGCTGAAGTCCCAGGGCTTCTATTCCGGAGCCGTCACCAACAAGTATACGACCGCGGTCGAAAAGGCCGTCCGGTCCTATCAGCGGTCCGCCGGCCTCAGCGTGGACGGCATCGCCGGCTCCGCCACCCAGCATTCCCTGTACGGCACGGTGCCGGTCGGCGCCTCGGACGCCAGCAATCTGACCATGACCCTGTATCCGGCGGAAAAGATCGACTGGTGGACCGGCGGCATCAACTCGCTGTGGGCCAAGGGAACGAACTACAAGGTCTATGACGTGAAAACCGGCATCGTCTGGTGGGCCCACCGCTGGTCCGGCGGATACCATGTGGACGCCGAGCCCCTGACCGCGGCGGATACCGCGCGGCTGTGCAAGTGCTACGGCGTAACCTCCTCCAGCGAGATTACCAGCTCGAAGCATTATCACCGCAGGCCCTGCCTGGTCACCATCGGGGACCGGACCTTCGCCTGCTCGCTCTACGGCGTGCCGCATAACTATCCGGAAGGCGACACCATCTCGACCAACGATTTCAAGGGTCAGCTCTGCATTCACTTTACCAACAGCTGGACCCACGGCAGCAAGAAGGTGGACAGCCTCCATACCGAGGCCATCCAGTACGCCTACGACAACGCCCCGAACGGTCATAAGTAAGCCGCGGACCGCTCGGAAGGCGGGAAGGCCGGAAAAGGCCGAACAGGCCGGGAAGGCAGGGAAAATCCAAAATTGCCGAAAAAGAAGGCGCTCAGGAAAGAAACTCCTGAGCGCCTTCTTCTGTCCGCGGCCGGGCTCTCACCCGGGCAGCTCCCCGCTCTCGAAGGGGTCCCGGGCGATCACCGCCGTATCCTCGCAGAGGAACACCGCGTGGGGCGTATAGACATACCGCCGCCCGGGGTCCCGGGTGCCGAAGGGCACGAACTGATCCCGCCGCACCATCATGCAGCAGGGGCTGACCCCGTCCACGTTGTGCACCTTGTTCATCCGGTCCCGGGGCCCTCCCGCCCCGTTCCGCAGGCCGGCCTGGTCGTTTCTCCCCCCGACCCATCCGCCGAAAGTGATGCGGTTCTTCCGGTCCACGATCACGGGCGTAACCCCGCCGACCCCGTCCATCTGGGCGTACATCATCAGCTCCCGGAAAAAGTGCCGGGTCTCCGGCACGCCCGCCGCGTCCATGAACAGCAGATAGTCCGCCCCGCTCTCCGCCGCCGCCTGGTTCAGCGTACCGTACAGCCCCTCCAGGTCCGTGACCGCCAGCGTAGCCCGCAGATCCGGCCAGGGGGCCTCCGCCTCCAGGTCCGCCAGGGCCTCCCGGCATCCCGCCTCGTCGCTGCAGAAGATGATGGCCTCCGTGCTCTTCCCCCGGGGAAAGTCGTACCAGAGCCGGATCTTTTTATCCACAGGCACCGCCGTCACCGGGATGGGCGACAGATCCATGTTCGCCCGGCACCCCGCCTCCAGGCATTTCTCCAGGTTCCGCCGGCTCACCGAGGAGCTCACCTTCCGCCAGGTGTAGAGGATATACGGCACGTGAACGATCCGGTCCGTCATCCCCGCGATGCGCAGATACAGCTCGTGATCCTGGCTGCCGTCGTATCCTTCCCGCAGTCCCCCCGCGGCCCGCAGCGTCTCCGCCCGGATGACCCCCAGATGGCTCATGTAGTTGTCCGCCGCCAGGGTCTCCGGCTGGAAGTCCGGCTTCCGGTGGGGGTCCATGTGCCGCCGGCCGTTCTCCGTCATCATGTCCTCGTCCGAATACAGCATGTCCGGATGCTCCCGGGCGATGGCCTCCGCCATCCGGTACAGCGCGTCCGGCGTCAGCAGGTCGTCATGATCGCACAGGGCGATGTATTCCCCCTTCGCCAGGGCGATGGCGGCGTTCGTGTTTCCGGCGATGCCCCGGTTCTCCTTCGCGTGGACCACCCGGAACCGCTTCTCCTCCGCCGCCCCCCGGTCCAGCAGCGCCGCCGTCTCCGCCCGGTCGCTGCCCCCGTCATAGAGGATGGCCTCCCAGTCCGGATAGCTCTGGGCCTTCAGGCTGTCCATCAGCTCCCGCAGGAAGACCTCCTTCGTGTTGTATACGGGAATGACGACGCTGATCAGCCCCGCCGCCGGCGGATTCGCCCGCTGCCGGGCCAGCTCCTCCTCCGTGACCTTCTCCCGGGCCCATTTCCGGTCCCACGTGCCGAAGACCACCTGCCCCGCCTTCTCCGCGCACCGGCGCACCGTGTATCCGATTCCGTGGGTCCGCGCGTAATCCTTCAGTCTCTCGATTCTGCCCATCCCTGCTTCGTCTCCTCCCGGGCCGTCCCTCCGGCCCTCCTGAACGCCCCGGCCTCTTCTCCGCCTCCCGGGCTCCCCGGCCTCCGAATCCGTCTTTCCGTCTCTCCGGTCTGCCGCCTCTTGAACGCTCCGCCCTCCGGCTTTCCGGCCCTGTTTTCCTGTCCTTTTCGGGCGGATAGCGGCACATTAGCACCAAAAATATGGCCAAAGCCATTGACAAACCCTTCCTGAATCCTGTATACTGAGCCAAAGACAAAAATTGGATTCGGATTGGAGGGAGCGTCATGGAATCCTTCTTGTTGCAATCCATCCCCGACGAGCTCGCTTCCCTGGCGGTCGAAGGCTTCCATAAGCCCGGCAGCCTCACACTGTCCAGCGGCGCCTGGATTCACGCCGCCGGCTGCTTTGTGCTGGAAAGCGGCACCCACCCCCTCCGGAATCATGAACAATGGGTCTGGTTCGCCGTTGAGTCCGGCGAGGTCCTTCTCCATTGGGATCAGCATGATCTGCCCCTGAAGGCCGGGTTCACCTGCTTCCTTCCGGGCGGAAACCGCCACTGTGAGATTGACGTCTCCGGCCGCGCCCGCTGCCTGTGGATCGCGCTGGAAGGCCCCCTGAGCCCCCTGGTGGTCCGGAAGATGGGCGCCCTGCTGCATATGCCCCTGCGCCAGGGGGCCCTGCCCAGCCAGCTCTATCTCGCGAACCAGATCGTTCAGGTCATCGTCCGCCATTCCGGCAGTTCCGACGCGACCTATCAGCTTCAGCATCTGCTTTACGGCATGATCGCCAGCCACTGGGGCCAGCCCGTCGCCATGGACGCCATGCTTTCTCATGAGATCGCCAAGGTCGTGGATACCCTCCGGGCGAATCAGTATCGGGATAACTTCTCCCTGGCGGAGATGGCGGCCATCTCCCGCATGCCCATGGAAACCTTCCGGAAGCGCTTCGTCGCCGAGGTCGGGATGCCGCCCCTCAGCTATGTGCTCCACTGCAAGATGGAGCGGGCCAAGGAGCTCCTCCGGGATCAGGATTATTCCGTCCGCCAGGCGGGGATCGAGGTCGGCATGCAGGATCCCTACCATTTTTCCAAGCAGTTCAAGAACATCGTGGGCATCAGCCCCAGCGCCTTCATGAAGCAGGCCTCCGTCCCGAACGCCACGATCCGCGGCGCCTCGGCCGGCCGGAAAGAGAAAAAGTAAGACCCCTCAGCCTCCCCGAAGGGGAGGTTTTTTCGTTCCTTCAGCCTCCCCTTCGGGGAGGCTGTTTCTTTTTCCGCGTCCTCCCCCGCCGGGGAAGCTTCCCTCGTCCTTCACCCTCCCCCGCCGGGGAGGCTTTCCCGGCCTTATCCTCCCCCGCCGGGGATGTTTTCCCCGGCCTTATCCTCCCCGCCGGGGAGGCCGGTTCCCTGGCCGGTCCTTTTCCCGTTCCTTCTGTCGATCCACCTCTGAATCGGCTTCTCCGCCCCGTAGGTGATCACCGCCGCGGCGGCCAGCGACAGCCCGAAGGCCAGCAGCGTGTACTGCGTCTGCCAGGGCTGCTCCCCCGTCTGGTTCGGCATCTCGCTGGCGCTGGCCGGAAATCCGATCCGCCGCATGTGCACGATCACCGTCTGGTGCGCCAGATAATAGTTCATGCTGATTCCCGCCAGAAACCGGGTCACCCGGTTCCCCAGGATCATCCGCAGCCCCCGGACGCTGAAGGGCGCGCTCAGCATCATCGCCCCGAACAGCAGCCCGTAAACCGGGCGGTAGATCATCTGGTTCCGCTGGATCACGGGATAATTGTTCGCCGCCGCCGGCGTCCCCAGCGTCCGGGCGATCCATCCCGCGATGTCCCGATCCGCCGTGTAGACGCTGGAGGAGGCCTGGATCCGCAGCATGGCGGTCATCCCCCAGCAGGCCAGCAGGAAAACCGCCGCCGCGGCCCATCCGCTCCCCGGAAAGAGCCGGCCCTTCCGCTCCTCCCGCCGCCGCAGCCGCTCATAAACCGCCGCGGCCGCGCTTCCCATGACGTAGAGATCCAGGAAGTTGATCAGCTGGTTGACCACCATGCTGAATTCATCCAGGCTCCACAGGCACCAGGCCCGGAATCCCAGGCAGCAGGCCAGCAGCGCGCCGGCGGTCAGCCGGGGCTTCTTCATGGAGGCCCGGGCGATCCAGGGGAACAGGGCGTAGGCCTGCACCTCGATGGCCAGCGTCCAGCAGGCCGCCCCCAGGGGCGTGGCGATATAGGTATCCCGGAAGAAGGGGAACAGGAAAACCAGGTGAGTCGCCAGGTCCTTGACCATGTACTGGGGGCTCGTGTAGAGCTTCCAGGGCAGGCACACCCCGAAAAAGGTCAGCGCCAGAATCGTGTAGTATCCCGGCAGAATCTTCCGGGCCCGCCGCCGGTAAAAGGCCGCCGGCTCCGGCATCCGCCCCTCCCCGGCCCGGGCCGCCGCGTACGGCCGGTACAGCAGGAAGGCGCTCATGAGCACCGTCCCGTCCACCCAGACGTATCCGCTCCGCATCCGGTCGTCCAGGGAATAGCTCCCGATCACCGGCGTCAGCCAGCTCTGCTGCCAGATATGGTACCAGCTGACCAGGAAGATCATGATCACCCGCAGCCCGTCCAGCTCCGGTATCCATTTCCTGCCGTTCATGGCTGCGCCGCCGCCTCCAGCTCCTCAATTTCCCGGATCAGCTTCTGGGCCCCGCTGTATTCCGCGATGGGGGCCAGCAGTTCCCGGGCCCCGGCGTAATCCCCCGCGTCGGTCCGCTGCCTGGCCAGCTCCAGCCGCCAGTTCCGGATGTTCTTTCCCGCGTCGCTGTAGTCCGCCACCTTCTCCATCAGCGTGATGGCCTCCTCCAGCTCGCCCCGGTTCGCCGCCGCCTTCGCCCCCAGATAGTATCCCCGGGTCCGGATCTGCCGCGTGTCCCGGGTATCCTCCGGCAGATCCTCCAGCAGGGTGGCCGCCCGCACGTATTCCTTCTGCTTATAGGCCGCCCGGGCCAGCTCCGTGGCGCATTGGATCCATTTCTCCCGGGCGTCCGCGTATCCGTCCATCTCCCGGTATATGGCCGCCGCCGTCTCCCAGTCCTCCGCCGCCAGGCTGGCCTCCGCCTTCTGCCACAGCAGGGCCTGGGCCCGCTCCGCCGCGTCCTCGTATTCCCCGGCGGCCAGATACGCCTCCCGCGCCGCGTCGGCTTCCCCCGCCGCCTCCAGGGTGTATCCCTTCAGGTACTGGCACTGGCGGATCAGGTCCGGGCTGTCCAGATAGTCCCCGATCTCCGTGAAGCCCGCGATGGCCCGGTCGTATTCCCCGCTCTCCATGGCCGTCAGCGACGGCTCGTAAACCGCCGCTTTGGCCAGGTCCGCCGCCCCGGGCATGTCCCCGAGGCCGTCAAAGATCTCCTTCGCCCTGGCGTAGTCCTTCGCCGCCATGGCTTCCTCGCCCCGGGCGAAGGCGCAGTCCCGGATCAGCGCCGCCCGGCCTTCCGTCTCCTCCGGCAGGCCCGCGAGGAGGCTCTCCGCCCCGGCGGTATCCCCGGCCCGGAGCTTTTCCCCCGCCGCCGCCATCAGGATCCGGTCCGCCAGGGCTCCGTCCGACGCCCCGTCGCCCTTCTCCCGCAGGAAGGCTGCCGTATTTTCCATCTCCTCCGTGGTGAAGGCGCCGCTGCCCTCCGCGGCCAGCGCCCCGTCCCGCCGGGCGATCCGGATCTCCGTCTCCGCCAGCCGCGCCGCCGCCCCGGGGAAGTTCCCCAGCCCGGTCAGGATCTTCTTCGCGTCCTCCAGCCGGTCCGCCCCCATGGCCGCGTCCGCGCTCCAAAGGCGCAGCGCCGGCTCGCCGATCCCGGCGGTCAGCGCCGCCGCCAAAGCGGCGCAGATCAGCGCCGTCCACAGGCGCCGCCGCCCGGCCTTCCGGGTCCGGGCCCGGTCGTATTCCTCCTCCCGGATCCGCTGCAGCCGGTTGTTCTCCTCAAGGGCCCCCCGGGTCTGCAGGTCCAGCTGCCGCTCCCGCTGCGAAACCCGGCGCAGAACGGCGTTCCGGTTATACTGCTGAAAGATCATCTCCCGCTGCCGCCGGCATCGGGCGCAGATCTGATCCCGGTTTCCGTTCGGCCGGCCGCATACGCAGACCCAAAGATCCTCCTGCTGGCTGGGAAAGCCCACCGCGGCCTCCCCCGCCGCGTATTTCAGGGCGTTCAGCTCGTTTCCCGGGGGCAGGGCGTTGGGCTCGTATTCCGTCTCCCGGGATTTCTCCCGCCGCCATACGTCGTTGTCCTCAAACCATACCTTGTCCAGCCTGGCCTCCGCCCCGGCCGCCCCCTCCGGAATCTCCATGGGAACCGCCATGGAGAAGGCGCTGTGGGGCTCCCCCCGCAGGCTCCTGGCCCGGTGCACCGTGCGGCCCAGCTCCGTCCCGTCCCCGTCCAGAATCCGGACCGTGGCCTCGCAGGATCCGATCCGGCGCTCCGTCAGGTTCATCAGGATCACCCGGACCCAGCTGTCCTCCCCCTGCCGGATCAGCTCCGTTCCGGCGGTTTCCGCCGGGCAGTTCAGATCTATCCGCATGCTTCTCCCTCATTCGCCGGCGCCGGCTTCCCCGACCCGTCCGCGGTTTCCCGCGCCGTTCCGTTCCGCCCCGGCCTCCTGTTGCTTCTCCGTATCCTCGGCCGCCCGGTGTCCGTATCCGCCGCGCCAACGCCCGGTATCCGGTATCCGTATCCGCCGCGGCCGCCCGTCCGCGGTTCCCCGCGGCCTTACTTCTCCTCGTCCGCGTCCACCGTGTGCAGGATGATCTCCGCCAGGGCCGTATCCTCGTATTTCAGGATCATCTCCACGTCCGGCCCGCCCAGGGTGGGGGTCACGTATCTCAGCGTCATCTCCGTGCCGTCCCCGTATTCCGCCAGCCCGTAGGGCGCGGTGCCGACGGTGCCGTACAGCACCTCCTTCAGCCCGCTCTCGTCCGTCTCCCCCTCGCCGCTGCGGAAGCGGGTGAAGTCCTCGTGAAACAGGTCCCCCAGCCGCACGCACCGGGGGCCCTCCAGATCCGGGCTCAGAATGGTATAGCTGATCAGCGAGGCCTCGCCCCCCGCGCTGTCGGAGCTGAAGACGGCCTCGAATCCGTCCCCGTCGATCCGCCGCAGCCAGGTGCCGTCCTCGTTGTCCATCAGCAGATCCTCCACGTTTTCGCCGAAGTTCTCCGGCTGGGCCGTCCGGAAGCTCAGCGACGGAAAGTCCAGATCCGCCTCGTTGAACATCTCCAGCTCCGTCCCGTCCAGGCTCCGGGGCACCCGGGCATAGGCGAAGCGCCTGGTCAGCGCCTCCATCTCCGCGTAAAGCTCCGCCGCGGTCTCCCTGTCAAAGTCCCCGTCCGGGCCCTCGATCCGCATGAAGTCGACCCCGTCCCCGCTGATCCCCAGGGTCAGCGCCGTCCTGGTTCCCGTCTCCGGATCCCAGGCGCCGTATTCGATGGCGGAAATCCGCTGTCCGTCCCGCTCCGCCCGGCCGTACAGGTATCCCGCCTCCGGCGTCCCCGTCAGATACAGAACCGCC
>CAMVDI010000061.1 GCA_947166205.1 uncultured Clostridia bacterium | reverse complement strand
GGCGGACAAGATACATCGGAAGCCCCATGACCCCGTAGAAGCAGCCGTCCACATTCCTGATAAAGAGGGAGCCCATCCCTTGAATCCCGTAGGCTCCCGCCTTGTCCAGGGGATCCCCGCTGGCCACATAGGCGGAAATCTCTTCCTCCGTCAGCGGATCAAAGGTTACATGAGAAGCATCCGTCCCGGTAAGCACATCGCGCTCCGGGGTCATGACCGTCACCGCGGTAAACACCTGATGCGTCCTCCCGGAGAGCATTCTCAGCATTCGTTTCGCGTCCTCAGGATCGTGGGGTTTTCCCAGCGTGTTTCCGTCCACGGCCACAAGCGTGTCCGAGGCCAGTATAAACCGGCCGGGATGAATCCGCGCGGCGGCGGCAGCCTTCCGCCGGCTGATCTCAGCTACCGCTTTGTCCGCGGGAAGGCCGCAGGTTTCGTCCACCTCCGGCGCGTCTGCCTCAAATGGAATTCCGGCCTGAAGAAGCAGTTCCCGCCGGCGGGGAGAAGAAGAAGCTAGAATCAGCGGCTCCGCCATGAAGCACCTCCCAAATACGTCACCTTTTGATTATATCACAGCTTGTCAACGGTGTGAAATCATTATTCCGTGCCCGAAAGCACGGGGAATGAAATGCTGCCTTGCGGCGGGCTGTAAAACATGGTAAAATCATCATGCTGTATTTTCTGAAAAGGGGTTTGATCCTGATGTATGAAGCTGCAGATCTGTCCATATATCCGTTTTTCAACGAGCTCCTGAAAGCGACGCCTCTTCCGGCAATGCTCGATTCCCTGACCGGTGTGCTGGCCAGGCCATATATGATTGACTTTATTCACCATCTGATTGAGGAAAAGGTGGAATTCACCGCTGCCATGATCGATCTGGACAACTTCAAGTCCTTTAACGATCATTACGGCCACTCGGTCGGCGACCGTGTGCTTTCCACTGTTGCTGACAAGCTCATTCATTTCGTTGGTTCCAGCGGACTGGTGGGCCGCTTCGGTGGGGACGAGTTTCTGATCGTCGCCTTTATCGGAAATGACTATGAACGGATCCACGACTTCTACGAAACCATGTACAACGATCGGGTAACCGGCCGCTCCAGCAACGTCTTCCGCCAGGATATCAGAATCGACCACCTGAAGCTTTTTATCTCCGCTACACTGGGTTCCGCATCCTTCCCGAAGGACGCGGAGGATTTCGAAACCCTGTTCTCTCTGATGGATAAAACGCTGTACCGCGGGAAATTCAAGGGTCGGAACTGCTATATCATCTACGTTCCGGAGAAGCACGCTCATCTGGAGATTCCGAAAATGGCGCCCCACAGCCTGTATGATATTTTTGTGGAAATTGCCGCTGCGTTTGACGAGGGGGGCACGCTGCTGGAGCGTCTGCATCGGATCTATACGCCGCTTCTGCGCTCCGCGCATTTTCATTACCTGTTTTTCATTGATCCCCTTCATCAGGTCTGGGACGCGAAAAAGATGGAACAGATCGGAAGCTGTGAGGATCCTTCTCCCCTCATCAGGGACGGGTATTACGCATGCGGAACCATTCGGGATTTCACCAAATTTCCGGTGATGCGGGAGCTTGTTCTGCGTCACGGGATTCATTCTCTCCTGCTGTTTCCCATTGGCTCCCGCGGCAGGAATCAGGGGTACCTGCTGCTGAGTCCTGAAAAAAACGCCCTTCACATCTGGCAGGATGAGGAGCTGGCCATCGGTTTCCTGCTGGTCAGGCTTATCATCGGGATGGGAAGCGGCGTGCCGGAAACATAAATCCTTCCCTTTTTTCGGGCAGAAAAGAAAAAGAAAAGCGCGGGAAAATGATCTACGCGCTTTTTCTTTTGCTTCGATTCGGTATAAGGCCCCGGATTCCGATCCGGTCGTTCAGTTGAACAGATCCTTGACCCGATCCATAAAGCTTTTCCGGTTTTCGTATTCCCTGTCTCCGGTCGTTCCGTCGAATTCCCGAAGTATTTCCTTCTGCCGGTTGTTCAGCCGCTTGGGAATCTCAACCTTCACCTTCATGATCAGGTCGCCTTTTCCGCTGGACCGGAGCATCTGAATGCCCTCGCCCTTCAGCCGGAATTCCGTTCCCGGCTGGGTACCTTCGGGAATCCTGTATTTTACCGGACCGTTCAGCGTAGGAACCTGCACTTCCCCGCCCAGCGCGGCGGTCACAAAGCTGATGGGAAATTCAAGAAGCAGGTTGTATCCACTGCGCTGAAAGATCTTATGCGGCCGCACATTGACCGTGATGAACAGGTCCCCGTTGGGGCCCCCGCGCAGCCCGGGTTCACCCTGATTGTTCATGATAATGGACTGTCCGTTGTCAATACCGGCAGGCACCTTCACCGTCACAGTCCGCTTGCGGCGCACCCGTCCGCTTCCGCCGCAGCCGGTGCACTTGTCCGTAATCACCTTTCCGGTTCCGCCGCAGGAAGGGCAGGTTCTGGACATCGTCATCCAGCCGCTGGATGTACGGATCTGGCCCGTACCGTGACAGGCCGCGCAGGTGGAAGGCTTGGTGCCGGGCTTCGCTCCGTTGCCGCCGCAGACATCACATACCTCGTTCCGATAAATCTCGAAGCTCTTTTCACAGCCTCTGGCTGCCTCCTCGAAGGTGATTCGCAGCTCATACCGAAGGTCGTTTCCCTGAACCGGTCCCTGGGCCCGCGTTCTCGCTCCGCCGCCAAAAAACTGATCGAGGATATCTCCCATGCCGCCGAAATCAAATCCGCCGGTGAAGGGGCTCTGACCGCCGCCCATGTCGGCCATGGGATCATTGAAACCAAACTGGTCGTATCTGGCGCGTTTGTCCGGATCAGACAGGACTTCATTGGCCTCATTCAGTTCCGCAAAACGCTTCACCGCTTCCTCATCATTCGGATGAAGATCCGGGTGGCATTCCTTGGCTTTTTTTCTGTAGGCCTTTTTGATCTCTTCATCTGTCGCGTTTTTTGAAACGCCTAAAACCTCGTAATAATCGCGCTTTTCCGCCAAGCCGCATCACCTCGTTTCATCCGTCCGATTCCGGTTCTGAACGCTTCAGCCCGAACGGGAATCAGCCGGATGGATATCCCTTGACCGGAATCAAGCCCGTTCCCTGATGGAGCGGGCTGATTCCCTTTTCTTACGGTTCCGGTTTACTGTACACTGCCGTCCGCGTTGACGCTTCCATCCGCGTTCATACTGCCGGACTGAGGTCCGTCCTGAGCACCCTGCTCACCGGCCTGCTGCTGATAAATCTTGCCGAAAACCTGATATACCTTCTGGGTGAATCCCTCCATGGCATTCTTGATTTCGGAGGCATTGTTCCCTTCCCGGACCTTCTTGAAGGCGTCAATTTCACTCTGAACAGCGTTCTTATCCTCGTCAGAAAGTTTGTCACCGTTCTCCCGGAGTGTCTTCTCCGTCTCATAGATCAGGCTGTCAGCCCGGTTCAGCGTCTCAACCTCTTCCTTGCGCTTCTTGTCCTCTTCCGCATACTGTTCGGCTTCCTTCACCCGCTGATTGATTTCCTCTTCAGTCAGATTGGTGCTGGCTGTGATCGTGATCTGCTGCTCATGGCCAGTGGCCTTGTCCTTGGCGGATACGTTCACAATACCGTTGTTGTCGATACTGAAGGTAACTTCAATCTGGGGCACGCCCCGGGGAGCGGGCGCGATGCCGGTCAGCTGGAAACGGCCAAGGCTCTTGTTGTCATAAGCCATCTGCCGCTCGCCCTGCAGAACATTGATTTCGACTGTGGTCTGTCCGTCCGCCGCGGTGGAGAAAACCTGGCTCTTGCTGGTGGGGATTGTGGTATTCCGGTCAATCAGGCGCGTGAAGATATGACCTTCCGTCTCAAGTCCCAGGCTCAGAGGCGTAACATCCAGCAGCAGCACATCCTTGACGTCCCCGGCCAGCACACCGCCCTGGATGGCGGCGCCGATGGCAACGCATTCATCGGGGTTGATGCCCTTGAAGGGTTCCTTGCCGGTAACGCGCTTCACGGCATCCTGCACCGCGGGAATCCGGGTGCTTCCGCCGACCAGGATCACCTTGTTGACCTGATCCACAGTAAGGCCGGCGTCCTTCAGGGCTTTGCGCATCGGTTCGATCGTGGCGTCAACCAGATCCGCGGTCAGTTCATCAAACTTCGCCCGCGTCAGGGTCACGTCCAGATGCTTCGGGCCGGTTGCGTCAGCGGTGATGAAGGGCAGATTGATATTCGCGGTGGTGGTTCCGCTCAGTTCGATCTTCGCTTTCTCGGCGGCTTCCTTCAGGCGCTGAGCCGCAATCTTGTCCTGCTTCAGATCGATGCCGTTTTCCTTCTTGAACTGCTCGGACACATAGTCGATAATCCGCTGGTCAAAGTCATCTCCGCCCAGCCGGGTATTTCCGTTGGTGCTCAGCACTTCAAACACACCGTCGCCGATGTCCAGAATGCTGACATCGAAGGTGCCGCCGCCCAGGTCATATACCAGAATCTTCTGATTCTCTTCCTTGTCCAGGCCGTAGGCCAGGGAAGCAGCGGTAGGCTCATTGATGATCCGTTTCACATCCAGTCCGGCAATACGGCCCGCATCCTTCGTGGCCTGGCGCTGACTGTCATTGAAGTACGCGGGCACGGTAATAACCGCTTCCGTCACTTTTTCGCCCAGGTAGCTTTCCGCGGTCTCCTTCATCTTGGTCAGGATCATGGCGCTGATATCCTGGGGCGTGTAGGCCTTGCCATCGATGGAAACCTTGTATGAAGTGCCCATTTCGCGCTTGATGGAGATGACTGTCCTCTCCGGATTGGTCACAGCCTGGCGCTTGGCCACCTGCCCCACAAGGCGTTCGCCGTCCTTGGTAAAGGCGACGACCGAGGGCGTGGTTCTGCTTCCCTCAGCGTTCGCGATCACGACGGGCTGTCCGCCTTCCATAACGGAAACACAGCTGTTGGTTGTACCCAGGTCAATACCGATAATCTTGCTCATAATCGATTCCTCCGTTTATCTTTCGTCTTTTCTGTATTCTTTCTGAGTGCCTTTCGGCTTATCCGAAAGCCCCGAGGGGCTGATCCGGTTTGTTGTTCAGTTCCCGGCTATTCAGGAACCACCTTGACCATGGCATGCCGGAGCACCTTGTCCCCCATCATATAGCCCTTCTGCAGAACCTGGCAGACCGTTCCGGGTTCGCCTTCATCCGCCGCGCCCTGCAGAACGGCATTCTCCAGATTGGGATCGAACTTTTCCCCCATCCGGTCGATGGCGGTCACGTTCAGCTTGGCGTATACGTCGCGCATCTGCCGAAGCACCAGCTGTACACCGCTCTTCAATGATTCATCTCCGGAATTCTCCGCAGCGTCCGCAGCTCTTTCCAGATTGTCAAGCACAGGGAGCATGACAGCCGCTACATCCCGCTTTCCTTCGGCGAAGCTGTCCGCCCGCACGTTCTCATTCCGACGGCGGTAGTTTTCAAAATCCGCCTGAACCCGCTGAGCCATAGCCAGATACTCTGCAGCCTTGTCCTCGGCGGGAGCGGCTTCCTGTTCAGCGGCCCCGGAAGTTTCTTCCGTCTCCGAAACCGGGGTTTCCGCCGTTTCAGGTGCTTTTTCCTCCGTCAATGGCTCCTGAGGTGTTTCCTGTGGATTCATGCTCTTTTTGACCTTCCTTTTTCTACTCATTTGACTCATCTCCTCCAAACAGATCGGTCAGCTGGTGGCCCATCATGTTCAGAATGGAAAACACACGGGAATACTGCATCCGGGTAGGACCGATCACACCGATCGTACCCGTTTGACCGTTTCCGGCGGAGTAGGTCGCTGTCACAATGGAACAGTCTGCCATTTCCGGCACGCCCGTTTCCGGCCCGATCCGGACAGTAAAAGCCATCTCGCCGTTTCCGGCTATGATACTGGCCAGCTTGTCCCGTGTCTCCATCAGGCTCAGAAATCCGCGCGCTTTCTCCACATCGCTGTATTCCGGGTAACTCAGCATGTTGCTGGTTCCGCCGATGGCCACGTGCGTCCGGCGGGGAGCATCTTTCTTTTCGCTCAGCATTCCGTAAAGCCCCCGCAGCAGATCCTCATTCTCCTGCATGCGTCGGATCATGCCCGGCAGGATTTCACAGGCCTCGCTCAGCGTATGGCCCTGAAGCTCCTCCGTCAGCGCCCTGGAAATAGCGTACAGCGTATCGCTGTCCATCTCGCCGGGAATCCGGATCGTACTGTCCCGCACGATCCCCGCGTCCGTAACAATAACAACCAGGGCGGTATCCCTGGAAACGGGAACCAGCTGCAGCGTACGGAACCTGGGCAGTTTCCCCTTGGGAGGAAGCACCACAGCCGTGTATCTGGTCAGGGAGGAAATGACGCTGGCCGCATGGTCTATCACATCCTCCATCTGGCTGACCCGTCCCGTAAAATGCCGGCTGACGGTTTCCAGACTGTCATCCTGGATCTGCCCGGTTCTCATCAGCGAATCCACATACAGGCGATAGGCCTTGGCGCTGGGAATCCTTCCGGCGGAAACATGGGGCTGATCCAGGTATCCAAGCTCTTCCAGATCGCTCATCTCATTCCGAATGGTGGCGGAGGAAAGGCCCATATCATACTTCTTACTGATCGTTCTGGAGCCGACAGGAATGCCGGTCAGGATATAGTCGTCAATAATCGCCTGAAGGATCTTCAGCTTCCGCTCATCCATCTCCATACGCCCGCCTCCTTTCGAAAAGCTCTCATGTTCATACCGGTTTGTGTTTGTTAGCACTCAACCGGCTCGAGTGCTAACCAACATGGATAAGATAGCACCAACCCTTCCCTTTGTCAACACTTTTGACAAAATCTTTTCTCCGTTTTTCGGCCCGCGGAACCCCGCGGAACCGGCATCCGGATCGCTCTTTACCGCCCTGCTGCCCTTTTCCGGACCGCAAAAAGCGGAAGGCATCCGTAAACGTCAAAGCAAACGCCAAGGCAATCTCCAAGGCTCGGAAATCACGGGCGTTTCCATTTCCTTTCAAGGCAAGGCAAAAGCCCTGTGAACGTTGATTCACAGGGCATGTGCCGAAGGCGGGACTTGAACCCGCACGGTTTTGAGGCCAACGGATTTTGAATCCGCCGCGTCTGCCATTCCGCCACTTCGGCAGCCACGGGGGATTATAGCACATTCTTCTCCCCCGTGCAAGATTCAGCTTCCGGATCCAGGCGAATCCTACCGGATACCTCTTGTCTGGTCATACTGCTTCCACAGCGGAGAATAGATGGCCACAGCCTGTTCATGCTCCGCCAGGGTGCGGGAAAAATACAGCTCTCCGCTTTCCGGGTTCTTTGCACAGAAAAACAGATAATTCTCCGTCACATACAGCTCATCCGGGTAAAGGGCTGCCCGAATGGCCTCCGCGGATGGATTGCATACAGGTCCGACGGGAAGTCCGGAAACTGCATAGGTGTTGTAGGGGCTGCTTTTTTGCAGATCTTCCGCCTCCAAAGCCATCTTCCTGACGCCTGTAACGTAATGAATCGTCACGTCGCTCTCCAGCTTCATCCCTGCCTTCAACCGGTTGTGGAATACAGCGCTGACCTTGGTGAAGTCTCCGGCTCCCGCTTCCTTTTCAATCAGGCTGGCCAGTGTCAGCACCTGATCCATGGTCATTCCAAGCTCGTCCGCGCGCTCCTGGATCTCCGGTGAAAAGACAGCCTCTGTCTGGCTCAGGAGTTTCCGGATAATATCGTCTTCCGTCGCAGTGACATAAAACTCATAGGTATCCGGAGCCAGGTATCCTTCCAGCACATATTTCCGCTGCCCCGCGGTGCTTCCGCTCAGAATCTCATCAATATAGTAGTAGTCCCGGTATTCCGCACCGGTACGGCATTTGGCCAGGAAGGTGTCCGGGCTTTCCAGCACCCCCGTCCGGACAAGCTTGCCCGCGAAATCCTCGATCGTCTCCCCGGGAATCAGGGTAATATTCCGGACCAGCGGATTGCCGTCTCCCGTGGTCAGCTGATTGGCAATTTCCATCATGGACATGGACTTCCGAAGGCTGTACTGGCCGATCTGCAGCTTCTGTCCCATGCCGGCGAAATCGCAGTAGTATTTGAATACGCTCCTGTTGTGGATCAGCCCGGCCTGCTCCAGATGGTTGGCCACCCGGGTCAGGCTTTGTCCGCTCTCGATGGTAAAGAGCACTTCTTCCTGACTGTCCGGTTCAACCGGGCCGATGTACTGATCGTAGATCCTGTTCCACAGGCTCATCAGCAGTCCGATGACAGTCACGGCCACCGCCGCGCCGACCAGGATGGGCCGAAGCACCTGCCACAGCGCGCTGTACCAGTAGCCGCCGTACTCCCGTTCCCGGTATACGCTGCGGTACGTTTCCTTTCGATGCTTACTCAATCTTTTGTCCTCATTCAGGCAGCTGCACTTCCAGCCCCGTCGCCTCTGTCACGATTTTCATCAGATCCGCCAGTGTCCGCTGAAGGCTCATCTCAGCCATCAGAAACTGGTTGATTTCCGGCTTTGAGCTGAGCAGCACGGCCAGCGCCGAGAAACGCTGGGTGTCATCCGGATCGTTCTGCCGACCGACCATCAGATTCATCTGCATGGCCGTCTGCAGCCTGCGGTATTCCCGGATCAGCGCGGCCTGGGTCTCATCCGCCATGACCTCATCCTTCAGCCGGTGATAAGTTCTGTATTCCTCGCTCTGGCGAATCTGGTCCGCCAGCGCATACGCTGCTGAATACTCCATCCGTTTCACCTCCGGAATCCTTTATGCGGGAGCGATCTTTACCCCGGCATCATAACACTTTCCTTTTCAGCGCGTCAAGTGAGCCGGATGAGGCCTGGGCCCTGAAACCGGGAAACCGCGGGAGCAGTAAGGAAGCCGCCGGTCAACTCCCTCTGGAGGAAGAGGTCCGGCGGCTTCGGAAAGCGGCGTGAATGATCTGTCATACATCGAGGATGATGGGAAGAACCATGGGATTCCTTTTGATCTTCTCGAAAATGTAGTTATGAACCTCATCCTTGATGATATTCTTCAGGTTCGGCCAGTTCTCGCCGGCCAGACTGTTGCTGCTGAGGATTTCCCGGACCAGCTCCTGGGTGTTGTCGATGATGTCTTCATTCTCACGGACATAGATGAATCCGCGGCTGACGATGTCAGGACCGCTGACCAGTTTTTCCTCATCCCGGTCAATCACAACCACGATGGCCAGCAGGCCTTCCTGACTCAGGTGTTTCCGATCCCGCAGAACCACATTGCCGACGTCGCCCACCCCAAGTCCGTCAACAAGAATGCCGCCGGTGGGCACCTGTTCTCCCAGGGACAGCTCGTTCATATTCATCTCGATAACCTGTCCCATCTCGGGAATCACAATATTCTGGCTCTCTGTTCCCATGCTCTCCGCAAGTACGGCGTGCTGCCAGAGCATCCGGTATTCGCCGTGAACCGGAATGAAATACTTCGGGCGAACCAGCGCGTGCATCAGCTTGAGCTCTTCCTGGCAGGCATGTCCGGATACGTGAACTTCCGCCAGCGTGCTGTAAACCACAGTCGCCCCAAGGCGATACAGCTGATTGATCACCCGGGAGATAAACTTCTCATTTCCGGGAATGGGAGTGGCGGAGATGATCACCATATCGCTCTGACGGATCTGCATCTTCCGGTGCTCCGCGTAAGCCATCCGGGTCAGGCCCGCCATAGGCTCACCCTGGCTGCCGGTGGTCAGAACCAGAATCTCATTGTC
>CAMVDI010000060.1 GCA_947166205.1 uncultured Clostridia bacterium | reverse complement strand
AACCGGTAAGAGGTTCGTCCGGATGCCAGTCCGTAATTTCCGGCAGACCAAGATCTTTACACAGCGTATAGCCAATCCGCTGTGTCCGTTCGCTGACATTATACCGGATACAGGCATAGGATTCGTTATCGGCATTTTTGAATTGAGACAGCAGCCAGATGTTTCCGTTCAGGCCGACAGCGGCTTTCCCTTTTCCTGCCCGCCATGCGGCTTTTCCATATGGTGCGCTGTAAACAGGAGCCGTGTCTTTCTTTTTCAGCTGCAATAGTTCGCCCGGCTGATCCGGACTGTAGTTTTCCCCGCTGCCATAAGCAAAACCGAGGCACTGACGGGCACTGTCAAACTGGGCGAGCATTTGATTCTGCGCTCTGACTTCTTCCACAGAGTGCGGCAGGAGATTGATATTGAAATCGGACAGGCGAACTCTGACAGGCCACAGGGCAGTGCTGCCCTCCTGATACGCCCAGTACCAATGGATACCGATATCATCGTCTTCCCAATACCCATTCAGCTGGAAATCACCGATCGTTGCGCTGGTAAGCAGGTATTCTCCGTCCTCTGTCCAGAGGCGGAAAACATATTGCTCGTCATCGCCATAGCTCAGATACAGGTCCTGATCCATGACCATAAGTGATGGCGCCTCCCGCTTATCGTCCGGCTGATAAACTGCAGTCGTATAAACATGCAGTCTTTCCAGATCGTCCACAAAGAACAGCGCATGATGATAACGCGCTTTCATCACAGCGAACGGATCCGCCTGATTTCCCAACAGGATATAATCGTCCCAGTCATGGGTCTTGATCATGGCCTGAAGCAATTTGCCCTTCAGATTCCAGCTGTTGGCGGATGCGGTACCGCTGAGCAGCAAGGCGGTCATCAATGCAATAGCCAGAAAGATCAGACCTAAGCGCTTCTTCACTGAAAAACACCTCCAAGACATCGTCCTCAAGCTGCTGGCAGTTTTTTCATTCAGGCAGCATAATACTGCAAATAATTGAACGTATATCGCCCACATAATAATATACGATACCGGAAGGATAATTCTTTCATCAACCCGGGAATTCCTGTCAGGCGGGGGAATTGTTACAATTGAAAAAAGCAGAGGCTCAGTTGCAATCCGAGACGCCAGTTTGTAAAGCGAGGTGCATGTTTGAAATCTGAGAAGTAGATGTTTGTAAACGAAACGCCGGGTTTTCTGCCTACGGCTGTTTATATTCCGGAATCCTGATCATAACATACTCATGGTCATCCGGCGGATAGAGAATTCTGTCGTCACCATCCTGTTTTTCTGCGATGTAAAGTGTCGCAAATGCCCATAGTCCGTCTTTCATTTGAATTATTTGATCTATTCCGAGCACAGGGTATTGGTATACGCTTTTTTCCTCCGAACCCTGCCGATCCTGCATTAATCGGAAGTTTTCCGGCCTCAGCGCAAGTTCAGTGGTTCCAAGTTCGGTTCCGTTCATGTCGAGCCAATGGAAGCGAATTGGTTCACCCTTGCTCCAGCTTTCGTTGTCCTCGCTTTCGATTTGCATAACGATGTATCCGTTATAGGAAAACAAATTCGCAAAGGGCCCGTTACGGTACAGACTGTCAATGTCCCTGATCCACAGAAGGCACCCTTCCGCATCAAACCGGACCAGGTAGTGTGTATACCCATATCCATTGCCGTCCGCCAGGAGTTTCCCCTCCCGAAGGAAACCGATGTATCCGCCGTCTTCCGTTCCCACAACGTTTTGCAGTACAGCGTTGTCTGTTTCAGGCCGCTGGTAATCCAGCATGGTGTCCCACAGGACGCTGCCCTGCGACCAGTCTGTCTTCGTGAACTTCGCATGGCTGTTGTAAACGGTATCCTGGCCAAAGGTCACCAAGTCTTCGCTTCCTTTGATCAAAAACCCTATCCCACCGTACACAACATCCCCGTCATAACGGGTAATCTCTTTTCCCTTCCAGTTATACAGGGTTGTTTCATAGCGGAAATCCTGATCAGTGACGCTGCCCAGAAACTCCCTTTTTATGATGAAAGAAGGCGTGATATCTGCGACCTGCCCCCTTGCCCCGCATATCCTGGTCAGGTCAAGCTTTTTCCTTGCACGCTTCCCCTGGGGCGTGAAAAACTTTACCGCGATCTTTCGTGGATAATCCCAGACGACGATGGCGATTGTTCCGTCCGAAAGAACAGTGGCCTCCTCAGCGGACGTATATCCGTTTTTTTCACGGTCTGTATACTCCCAGCGTACTGTCCGGTCCGCATTCAGGCACAGCACATATGAGCCTGTTTCTTTTCCCGCTCCGTACAAACGCATTCCGCCGGTCAGAATCAGGCCGCCGTCCGGAAGCGAGCACCGGTATTCCAGCCATTCCTTCTGTTCGCTATCCAGTTCAACCAGGCTTTCTTCGGCGGTACCGCTTAACGGCACCATGAACAAAATCATTGTAAGCAGGATGACATAAATCCGTCTGGTCATGATTCAATCCCTCCCGCAGTAATAAACGGCTGTCCCGGATGTTTTGTTCCATCAGCTTCCAGCCTTCCCTGGCCTCTTTCACAATCGGGAAGACGGGATAACAGTGGAAGGAGGCCAGCCGGTTAGCTGTCTCTAACAATATTATATTCCATTTTTCGCTGAAGACAAGCATAAAAAGGTAAATACATAAAAGGATCATCATCAGTTTTGCGGACAATCTCAAGGAATAGCGATCAGCCAGATCATTCTGCTGACAAGATGGAAAAGCATGTGGGCCAGAATAGCGTACTGAATACCATATTTCCTGTAGAACCGTCCGAACAGCAGCCCGGATGCGCCGTTGAGCAGAAAGCAGCGGAGCAGAAGCATGGGCGTCAGTTCACCGAACATCTGGGCGGTGGAGGGAAGGTGCGCCGCGGCGAATACTGTCGCGGAGAGGATATTGGCAGCGATCAACACACTGACCGGCACCTGTTCCCTGCCGCGGAAGAACAGCTTCCAGCCAAGCAGGGCCAGTCCGCTCATCAGGAAGAGCCGCATCATGATTTCCTCTGCAACCCCGCCGTACAGAATGGAGGCAATCCAGGTCGTCGCGTCAAATGATCCGGCAGCCGCGTAATTGTCTTTCAGCTGAGGAATCCATCTGCCAAAAGTCCATGCGTCCAGGCTCAGGATCGCCCCGCCGAGCGCGGCGATCAGAAAGCAGCGAATCAGAACAGCTTTCTCAAAGCGGAAGGGACGCATCAAGCCGATCTTTTCAGCCATTATATACCCAAGGAATCCGCAAACGATCGTATAAACAGCAATTTGCGCAGCCGTTATGGCTTTGACCGCGGCGAGGCTGCCAACCTGCTGAACCGCGGTCTCCAGTGCTTCAGGAGCCGCGGAGCGCAAAGCCAATTCCGCGGAAAACCACCCTCCGATCAGTCCGATGGGCAGGAGGCACAGGGCGAAGCGCAGCGCTTTTTTCCAGTTCTTCATTTTATATCGCCTCCCCAGGTTTCCACACAGAATCCATGATGGCCGCACTTTGTGCAGGTCAGTTTCCGGGTCTTTGGGGTATGATTTGCGAAGAAAAACTCTTTCATGGCCGGACGGAATACTTCATGACACTGTGGGCAGATATAGGCCACCTTCCGATGATAATACCGGATGGCCCAGAACCCAAAGGGAACCGCCAGAGCAGCCCAGACGGCAAACGGCCACCAGATCCCTTTCAATGTCCACAGCAGGATGGATGTCCACTGGAGGATACCAAGCGGTATTCCTGTCAGAAGCATATTCCTGTGCACCGCGCTCAGTTTCTTTTTTCCTTCCATAACAGTCGCTATGTCACCGATGGTTTCGATGGAGAACGGTGCAGCATCCTTCAGACCTTTTTTCAGTTCGGCCAGCCGGTCCAGTTTGTCCCGGCGCTCGTCGATCTCTTCGCGCAGCATCTGTTCCTGCTGCTCCAGAAGAACAGAGATGACGCTGCCGGGATCTTCTTCCTTCAGCAGCTGCCCGATGGTATCCAGTTTCAGCCCCATATCCCGCAGGAAGCAGATGATCTTCATCATCTTCAGGTCTTCTTCGGAATACAGCCGTCTGCCGCCCTCGGTCAGGCTGCTCGGAACCAGAATCCCTTTCTGATCGTAAAACTGAACTGTCCGGACTGTGACGCCGCACTCTTTCGCCAGTTCTCCGGTGGTATACTGTGACATAGTCCCGACCTCCTTTCAGCGCCATTCTATCATATGACGCCGCGTCACAAGCAATGCATGACGCAGGGTGATTTTTCATTTTTAGCCTTGTTTTTACTCCGGAAGAAGGGCTGAAAGCGGCAGGCAGGTGAACTTGGGCTGGACTTCAAGCTGGAAGAGCTGAAGAAAGCTGTCGGCAGGCGGGAACTGCCCCTGGAAGAAATGAAAAAAACCGCGGGGGGAACAGTACCCGCCATGCATGATCCCTATGACCAATCTGATTCGGAAAAGGAATGTCCCCTTTCACCGACAGGCCGTCATGTATGGAAAGAAGCGGGTGTTTTCACAGAGTATCTGATTGTCAGGCATCATGTAATGATATGCGAATACTGCGGAAAGGGCGAAGATCATATGGGGATCTTTTAAGCGGCAGGCGTTCATACCATTCCAGGCAGCAGGATCAGTCTTCGGATGAACCTGACACGCGCCTCATATCCGGTTCGGGCATTCGCCCGCCCGATCAGCCGGAAAGCGGTCCGTTGTCCGGCTTTTATTCCTCTGTCTCAAAGATCCAGGGATCCTCCAGTGTGCCGGAGCCGCCGGTGATCGTGATCTTCGTCAGATCCAGCTGCACGCCCGGCCGGATGCCCTTCTGCACGTCGCCCTGGCCGCCCCAGCTGATATGCCCGTTCCCGCCGATGATTCCGGTCCATTTGACGTTCGGCCGCATCTTCGTGGTCCAGTAGGGCGAGGACCGGCCGTAGGCCGTAAACTGGAACAGCTTGTTCCAGTTCCGGTTGGTGGTGTTCTTCCAGTCCGGATACAGGATCTTCGCCTTCGCGTAGGGGGTGCCGTAGCCCTTCCGGTTCTTGGCGTTGACGGCGATCACCTCTCCGGGGTTCTCGATGGTGTTGCCCATGGTGTTGTCCGGAAAGCCCCAGTCCGTCCGGCGCATTTCGTCATTGCTCAGCACGAAGAATCTGCACCCCTCGTGGAGCACGATGGCGGAGCTGAAATCCTGGTGCCGCAGGATGGTGGCTTCCATCTCGCTGTTGACCCAGGCGTACAGATCCGTTTCCTCAAAGGTCTCGACCTTGGGGAATTTTTTCTTTTTCACCGCGTCCTGATAGTTGTCCACGAACATGACCTGGATGTTGTCGATGACATACTCCGTGAACAGGGTGATCTGGTCCCCTTCCCGGCCCAGGATCCGCCACAGCAGCGGGGCCTCGGTCCCGTCCTCCTCGTAGGGATAGGTGCCCAGCAGCACGTACTGGTATTCATATTTCTCCGGCTGACCGGCTTCATAACCCCTCACCTCGGAAATATCCGCCGCCAGCGCGCTTCCCGCCAGCAGGCAAAGGCACATTGCGATCAGGATGATTCTCCGGAACCCTTTCATTTTCACGTTTCCTCCGTTCCCGCTTCTCTTTGCCGGGCTCCCCGCCCGTTCTCTCCGCCGCGCCCCTCAGGAGAGGGTGGGCGACCCGACCAGCAGCGCCAGCGCCGCCAGCATGAGTCCGATGATGATGTATCCCAAGGTCCTGCGCATTCTGTCCTCCCCCGGTTCTCCGCCGCCCCCGGAGCTCTCCGGCTTCCGGGACCTTTTCTCAGAAATTCCTGCTCATGTCGTAGCGCTCGTAGAATTCCCTGCGGTAGTCCAGCAGCCGGTCCTCCGCGATGGCCTCCCGGATCTCCTCCATCATCCGCAGCAGGAAGCGCAGGTTATGGATCGAGGCCAGCCTGCCCCCGGTGATCTCCTTCGCGTTGAACAGGTGCCGGATGTAGGCCCGGGTATAGTGGGTGCACGCGTAGCAGTCGCAGTTTTCGTCCATGGGCGTGAAGTCCCGGGCGTACTTCCCGTTCCGGATCACCAGCCGGCCCCGGCTCGTAAAGACGGATCCGTTCCGGGCGATCCGGGTCGCCAGCACGCAGTCGAACATGTCGATGCCCCGGATCACACCTTCGATCAGGCAGTCCGGCGATCCGACCCCCATCAGGTATCTGGGCTTCTCCTCGGGCATATACGGCCGGATCTTTTCCAGCATCTCGTACATGACCGGCTTGGGCTCGCCCACGCTGAGCCCGCCGATGCCGTATCCGATGAAGTCCATGTCCCGCAGGGCCTTCGCGCTCTCGATCCGAAGATCCTCATAGAAAGCGCCCTGCACGATGCCGAACAGCGCCTGATCCTCCCGGGTGTGGTGGGCCTTGCACCGCTCCGCCCACCGGTGGGTCCGCTCCATGGCTTCCTTCGCGGTCCTGTAGTCGCAGGGATAGGGCGAGCAGACGTCGAAGGCCATGGCGATATCCGACCCCAGCGCCTGCTGGATGTCCATGGAAACCTCCGGCGAGATGAACTTGCGGCTTCCGTCCAGATGGCTCTGGAAGGTGACGCCCTCCTCCTTGATCTTCCGGATGCCGGACAGGGAGAAAACCTGGAATCCGCCGCTGTCCGTCAGGATCGGCCCGTGCCAGTCCATGAAGCGGTGGAGTCCCCCCGCCTCCCGGATCAGCTCCTCCCCCGGCCGCAGATGCAGGTGGTAGGTGTTGGACAGCAGGATCTTCGTCCCGATCTCCTCCATCTCCCGGCTGGTCATGGCCTTGACGCAGGCCGAGGTGCCGACGGGCATGTAGATGGGCGTAGGAATATCCCCGTGGGGGGTGTGCAGCACGCCGAGCCTGGCGCCGGACTGTCTGCATACATGGGTCACTTCATATGAAAAGGGCTGGTTCACGCTTCCTCCTCCGCAATCCCGCCGTCCCCGGCGGATTCCTTTTCCGGGACGTTCTCCCCGTCCCCGGCGGGCTCCTTCTCCGGTACGGTATCTCCGTCCCCGGCGGATTCCTCTTTCGGAAGGATCTCCCCGTTCCCGGCGGATTCCTCTTTCGGAAGGATCTCCCCGTCCCCGGCGGGCACTTTCTCCGGGACGGTTTCTTCGTCCCTTTCGGGCTCATCCGTGTTGTACAGCCTTCCGTTGAAGGCCTTGAAGCTTCGGATCACCTGGTCCGAAAGGTGAATCTCCCTCGGCGGAGCGGGTTCCTCCGCGTCCTCCGGCACGTTCAGCAGATCCTGATACAGGCTCCAGGCGTTTCCCTCGGGCATGGAGTAGAACTTCATGATCCGGCGGGTCGTGGGGTGGACGAAGGTCAGCTTGTAGCCCCACAGCGCGATCTGCTGCCCCCGGATTCCCCCGCCGTATCGGTTGTCCCCCCACAGGGGATGCCCCGCGTGGCACATCTGCGCCCGGATCTGATGCTTCCGCCCCGTCTCCAGCCTGATGGCGCACAGGGAGGTCCCGTCCCGCCGGGCGATGGTCCTTCCGTGCAGAACCGCCAGGCGTCCGCCTTTCTGGTCCGCCTCGCAGACCTCCGTCCGGTTCCGGATCGGATCCTGCCACAGATAGTCCGTCAGCGTAAAGGTGTCCTCGGTCTCTCCCAGGGCGATGCACAGGTATTCCCGGCCCATCCCGTGGCTGCGCATCTGCTCGGACAGCCGGGAGGCGGCCTTGCTGGTCCGGGCGAAAACCATCAGCCCGCCCACGGGCCGGTCCAGCCGGTGCACCAGGCCGAGATAGACGTTCCCGGGCTTCTGATACTCCCTCCGGATGTATTCCTTCAGCAGGGTAAGGATGTCCGTATCCCCCGTCCCGTCTCCCTGGGACAGCATGTTCGGCGGTTTGACCGCGACCAGGACGTGGTTGTCCTCGTACAGCACGTCAGTCACGTCCCCACCTCCACCGTCCGCTGGCGCCGCAGGGCAGCACCCCGCCCCCGGTGACCGGCAGGCAGAGCTCCTGGCTGTCGATGACGCCCCCGAACCTGCTCCGGACGCATTTTTCGATCATGTTGCTCAGCACGCTGGCCTGGAATCCCGTGGTATAGCTGTTGATCAGGAAGAAAACCGGCTCCTGGCTCAGCGCCTGGCTGCTGGTTTCCACCAGGTTGTACAGCTCGTTCTCCAGCTTCCAGACCTCCCCCGAGGGCCCCCGCCCGTAGCTGGGCGGATCCATCAGGATCCCGTCGTAGCGGTTCCCCCGGCGGATCTCCCGCTGCACAAACCGCATCGCGTCCTCCACGATCCACCGGCAGCTCGTCTCCGGCAGCCCGGACAGCTCCCGGTTCTCCTTCGCCCAGGCCACCATGCCCTTCGCCGCGTCCACGTGGGTCACATGGGCCCCCGCCCTGGCGCAGGCCAGCGTGGCGCCGCCGGTGTATCCGAACAGGTTCAGAACCTTCAGATCCTTCCCCCCGCGTTCCCGGATCAGCCCGGCCATCCAGTCCCAGTTGGCCGCCTGCTCCGGAAAAAGCCCGGTATGCTTGAAGCCCGTCGGCCGGACATGAAAGCTGAGCTCCCCGTACCGCACGGTCCATCTGTCGGGCAGCTGCCTGCGGAATTCCCACCGGCCGCCGCCGTTGGCGCTCCGGTGATAGACCGCGTCCGCCCTTTCCCAGTCCCCGGGCCTCGCCTTGGGCCAGATCGTCTGGGGATCGGGGCGCCGCAGAATCACGTTTCCCCAGCGCTCCAGCTTCTCGCCGTCCCCGGTGTCCAGCACCTCGTAGTCCTTCCAGGCGTTACATAAAAACATGCTTCATTCCTCTGCGTAAGCCTTCAGCAGATCCGCGTGCATCCGGATCAGGCTTTCCGTCACGTCCAGGCAGTACAGCCGGTCCAGCCCGCCCAGGGCGGGATCCGTCTCCACATATTCCCGGAGGGCCCCCCGGTCCCCCATGGCCGCCGCGGCCGCCAGCCGGTTGGCCCCGTCAATCTCCGCCATCGTTTCCGCCAGCGCCGGGGGCAGCAGGATCCCTCTGGGGTTCTGTTCGCCCTTCTTCAGCGCGAGGCCCGTCTCCACGACAGCCTCCGGGCTCAGCTGGGGCAGGTCTCCCCCGTTCCGGTGCGTAACGGCGGGATACAGCCCGTCCTCCTTCCGAAGAACGGCCAGCGCCAGCCGGACCGGCCGGATGGGCGGCGCCTTGCTCAGCAGCAGCAGCTGGGCCATCGCCCCTTCCCGGGCGTCCGCCCCCTGCTCCCGCACGGTGTTCATGTACAGGATCCGTTCCTTCCGGCGTTCCACCGTCTCCCCGAATTCGGGCTTCTCCTCCGGAATGTAGTCCGGCTGTGCCGGCAGGAATTCCGCGTGATCCGTCACGTCCCCCACCGCCAGCGCGTCCCACCAGTCCAGCCATCTTTTCGTCAGCCGGCCCAGTTCGTTCTCCCGGGCGGCCTTCTTCAGCCGGGGCATCCAGTCCTTCCCGCTCTTCCGGTCCTCCGCCTTCACCAGAAAGCTGAATCCCGGCAGCCCGGCGATCTCCCAGTCCATCTCCTCCGGCCGGGTCCGCAGCCTGGCGGCCAGCGTGTCCAGTCCGTTGGCCCCCTTCAGGGGCGTCCGGCCCAGGCCGAGGCACCTGAATCCCTCCCGCAGGAAGATCTCCGTGGTCCTGGCCACGGGCTGTCCCAGGTTGATCACCAGTGCCTCCGGGCAGCATTCCCGCATTTCGGCGCACAGAGCCATGACGGCCTGGCCCGCCCGAAGGGCGTGCATCAGGCCGCCTACCTCGCCGTTCACCCGGGCCTGATCCGTCAGCCCCAGGTTTTC
>CAMVDI010000059.1 GCA_947166205.1 uncultured Clostridia bacterium | reverse complement strand
TGATCGCGCGCGCCGACTTCAGCATCAACCTCGACCTTTCGGGAAAGCCGATCCCTGCGCTTCACCGCACCAATCAGATGGAGCAGCTGGATGGCGATGAGCGGAAGCAGCAGAATTGGATACAGGGGTCCCTGGACATACTGGTTATCCGGATTGAGAAGAAGGAATCCGTCGATGAAGGGGACGCTGACAATCAGGGCGGCGAAGACCGCCCACAGGCCAGACACGGCATGAAGGAGCCTGCTCCGGCGGATGTTATCTCCGCTGCAGTGCAGCAGATAAACCGTCAGCATGGGCAGCGGCAGCGAGAGCATCAGGCATTCCAGTGCCAGTAAATAAACATATGAAGGGCCGGGATCGAAAAAAACGGTCAGAACCATATCGGCGAGGCCGGCGACGCAGCACACCACAAAAGCGGTGAAAAAGCTCAGGAAGAAGCGCCTGCTCCAGCGGTTCATTCCAGGAACGATGGCGGTAAACCACAGCCCCAGCACGCTCAGCAGCAGAGCCGCGCTGATGATTGAAAAGTAGAAAACATAGATGGGGTAAATCACTCGTCTGTCCCTCCCGCCTGAAAGGGATACCGCAGTTTTTTCAGCTGTTCCTTTACGCTTTCCGGGGTCAGGGGCTTGACCATGAAGCCGCTGGCCTCGGTTTTCCACGCGTCGAGGGCGTAGTCGGGGTAGGCGGTCAGGAACACGACATTTGTTCGGGGATTGATCTCCAGAAGCGTGCGGCTCAGATCCAGCCCGCTGGCCGTGCCCAGCTCAATATCCACAATGGCCAGAGCGACCCGGTTCGTCCTTGCAAACTCAAGCGCCTCGCCCGGCCAGATAAAGCCCGTGATGGTTGCGGCCGGAAGAACTTCCTCCAGCACAGCCACGCCGTCGGTGAGGATGGCCCTGCTGTCGTCCACCAGAATCACGTTCGGGGATTCTTCGCTCCCGGCCGCGGCGGAGAGCAGCGCGCCGACCTCCACATCCAGCACTTTGGAGAGGCGGGTGATCATCGCGGCGTCCGGAAGCCGGGTTCCGTTCTCCCACCGGGCCACCGTGGAGTGGTTGACGAACATCTGCTTTCCCAGCTGGATCTGTGAGAGCCCTCTTTCCGTTCTCAGCTTTTTCAGCGTTTCCGCAAACAGCGTGTTCATGATGCAGATTCCCCCTTGCGATATATCCGATGATAAAACAGCGTCCCGTCGGAAGCAAGAGGCAGGGAAAAAAGAATTTGACTTTTTCGGAAAACCACTTGAAATGCTGCGGCGGAAAGGTCAAAATAGACAGGGACAGGTTTTTGAGGAGGAGAAAAAATGAAGTACAAACGTTTCAACGACACCTTTGCGGTTCGCATCGACAAGGATGAGGAGATTATGGAAAAGCTGGCCTGTCTGTGCGAACAGGAAGGCATCTCTCTGGCCCAGGTAGACGCCATTGGCGCGGCGGATCAGGCTGAGATCGGTGTGTACGACCTGGAAGCACGCGCCTATCATCGGGAAGCGCTGGAAGGCTTCATGGAGATTACCAGCCTTTCAGGCAGCGTAACCGTCATGGACGGGAAACCGTATATCCATCTGCACGCGACGCTGGTGGATCAGAATCATATCGTTCACGGCGGACATGCGCTGAAACTGCGGGTCGGCGCTACGTGCGAGATGTTCGTCAGAGTGATTGAGGGATCTGTCGGGCGGAAGAAGGATGAGGTATTGGGAATCAACCTGTGGGAGATATAATCGTTTATCCTCAGCCCCGGGACAGGGGAGACGGATGCGGCAGGATGAGAAGGAAGCTGATATGAGCACTGTAAACGTCGCGGTTCTTTCCGACACACATGGACTGCTCCGCAGAGAGGTCGTGGCGGAACTGCGGGACTGCCCGCATATCATCCACGCGGGGGACATCGTAAAGGAAACGGATCTGGATGAGCTTCGGCTGTACGGAAGCATCTATGCGGTGCGCGGAAACAACGATCTGTGGCAGGACGGGCTGCGGGATCTGGCGCACGTGCTGAGATTCACGATCGCGGGAGTCTCCTTTCTGATGACCCATGACCGGTATGACGTTCCGCGGAATCTTGACGGCGTGCAGGCTGTGATCTTTGGCCACTCACACCGTTACAGCGAGGAATGGAAAGACGGCCGGCTGTGGCTGAATCCGGGAAGCTGCGGCAGAAGCAGGTTCGGAAGCGATGTGACCATGGCGAAGATGAAGCTGCGGGACGGAAAGATCGCCGCGGTCAGGCGGATTGACTTTGACTCGGAAGAATTGATATGAAGATCAGACACGCGGCGGAGCAGGATCTCAGCCGGATGATGGAGATCTACGCGATTGCCAGAAAGTATATGGCTGACCACGGGAATCCGAATCAGTGGGGGCCGACCCGGTGGCCTCCGGAGGCGCTGCTCCGGAAGGATATTGCAGAAGGCCGCAGCTATGTCTGCGAAAATGAAGAGGGAAAGATCATCGGGACGTTCTTCTTTGACTGTGGGGCGGATATCGAGCCGACCTACCGGGTGATCACGGACGGCGCCTGGCTTGACAGCAGCCCGTACGGCGTTGTCCACCGGATTGCCTCCGACGGTTCCCGGAAGGGGGTGGGCTCTTTCTGCCTGAACTGGGCTTACGGGCAGTGCGGCCATCTGCGGATTGACACGCACGGGGATAATCTTGTCATGCAGAACCTGCTGGCCAGGCTGGGGTTTGTTCACTGCGGAACCATCCATGTCAGGGAGGACCATGATCCTCGCCTGGCCTACGAGAAAATATGAACGATCACAGGGGACGGAAACACAGGGGGACGGTCCTTTTGCGTTGTGCGAACACAGCGCAAAAGGACCGTCCCCCTGTATTCACCTGTGTTCCCCTCAGAACTGAATCGGCAGGAAGGCGGCAACCACGGCCAGAATCACGGCCGGAAGCAGATTGGCCACTCGGACCTTCTTCCCCCACACCAGATTGACACCGACGCAGAAGATCAGCACGGAGCCGACCAGAGAAAGGTAGGCCAGGGCGGTTTCTGTCAAAACAGGCTTTACGGCGGCCGCCAAAAGAGTCAGTCCGCCCTCCCAGAGAAACACCGGGATGGCCGAGAAGACACAGCCCTTCCCGAGCGAGCATGTCATCACCATGACGATAATCAGGTCCAGAATGGATTTGGCTCCCAGCGTTGACCAATCCCCGGAAATGCCGTCCTGAACAGCGCCCATGATCGCCATGGCCCCGATGCACACGGTCATCGACGTCGTCAGGAAGCCGTTCACGAACTGTTTGTCCTTCGCGTTGCCGGTCCTGACCTTCAGCCATTCTCCGAAAAGCTCAAGCCAGCGTTCAATATTGATGATCTCTCCGATCAGACCGCCCAGGGCCAGGCAGCCGATCAGCAGCATGGAGCCGCCCTCCGGAAGGTATTCACTTCCAAGCATATATTTCATAGCCCCGGCGATTCCAAGAAACAAGGTGCCCACTCCGCAGGACATCGTCAGTGTCTCCTGATGACGGCTCTTCAGCAGTCTTCCGAACAGATGGCCGCATAGACCGCCCGCAACAATGGCACCGGTATTGATGATCGTTCCGGTCATACAGCACCTTTGTCCTGAATCGTCTTCATGACCTTTTTCTCGTCATAGGCTGTCAGGATGACGGCTCCCAGCACGCAGAAGCATACCGCCACGATGGCGACGATCCGCAGGCCGGGCTCGGAAGCGGTCAGATCGTTGGCAGTGGTCTGCTGCTCAGCGCCCAGCACCGCCAGGGACGTGAACACAAGCATCGCGATGGACTGGCCGAGCTTCATCGCGAAGGTCCGGGCCGCGAAGAACATGCCCTCCCGGTTCTCACCGGTCAGCCGGGCATCCTCCTCTGCCACGTCGGCAACGATGGCCTGCGGAATGATCCCAAGCAGCGCCATCGGGAAGGCGGAGATGAGGACGATCAGGATGCCGGGAACCATGGATCCCGCGCTCAGGAAGGGAACAACGCCAATCAGCGCGGTGATCAGATAGGCAACCGCCAGCCCAAGGAATCCGATAATGACCAGCTTCTTTTTCCCGTGCTTCGCGACCAGCTTGCTGACGAAAGGATAGAAGCAGGCGCTCAGCACCGTCATGGCGCCCATGAACAGCATCGTGTTCGATTCGTTCAGTTTCATGGATACCTTGACGAAGAACGGCAGCCCCGTCTGGAACAGCGTCAGGCCGACCCAGTACATGATGTCGGACAGGGAGAACTTCCGGAACTCCCTGTTTCGGAACGTTTTGGCCAGACTCTTGAAGGCGTTGCTGTCGCTGGGCTTCGCGTCCACGAAATCCTTCTCGTTCAGTTTGAACACGGGAATCAGCATGCAGATCAGCGCGACGACGGCCAGCACGATGAACCAGATCCGATAGCTCCACGCGTATCCGACCATCCCCTGCAGCGGACCGGCCAGGGCGAAGGGCACGTAAGCCAGCAGGGTGCCGAAGAAGAAGGTCAGGGAGATCGCGGTGGAGATGTACATCCTGTCTTCCTGCGTCTTTCCGAACTCGGAGATCAGCGCGTTGTAAGGCGTGCAGTACATGGTCATGAACAGATAGAAAAGGATCAGGGTCACCAGCACCCAGACGATGTTCATCGGGCTGGTGTCTCCGCTTTTGACCCCGCCGAAGGGCGTGCAGAAGACCAGCACCGTGACGATGGCAAAGGGGATGGCCGCCCGCTTCATGAACGGAATCCGGCGCCCTTTCGGGTTCCGGCTCCGGTCCGACAATGAGGCAATCCAGGGATCCGTAACCGCGTCAAAAATTCTGCAGATGAAGGTGATCAGTCCCAGGATCGTCAGAACGCCGAAGATCACCAGGCCGGTGGGCACATAGAACAATGCTCCGGAATTCTCCACCGCGTCAGAGGTGGGGAGATAGAACGTCACCAGCCATGTGCTGATGATGCCGCTCAGGATGGACCATCCCAGCTGGCCAATGGCGAAAATGCGCATTTCCTTCTTTGTCAGACGTCTGGTGTTCATGATTATCCCTGCCTTCTGTCAGTATTGTGTGGCTCCAGCATCCAAGTATATCAGCAGTACCGCAAAAAAACAAGGATACGAACATGGAATGGAACAGAATGGTCCATAAACACAAAAGGGCCGTCCCCCTGTGCGATTTCCCCAAAAGATGATGGACGGGGAGCGAAACTTCTGGTAAAATACGGGGAAAGGCAAACAGACAGCTGAATATGGAACCATCCCGGAGGAAGCCAGGCGGCTGCAGGCGGTACGGATGACGAAGGGGAAAGAGGAAGAAACCATGAAAAGGGAAGGGAGCGCGCCGAAGGAATCCGGCGGCAAAGCGCAGAGAATATACCGGATCGGGCTGGTCATCTGCGCCTCCAATTTTGAGCGCCATCAGATAATGATCCGGGCGGTGCACCGGGCCCTGAAGGAAAAAGGCCCTTACGCGCTGTATGTGATCACGAATTACGGAATCTACTACGGGGATCAGTTCAGCCTGCGGGGAGAGGCGGCGGACTTTTCCCTGCTGGACCGGATTCAGCTGGACGGATGCATCCTGGAATCCAACCTGGGCAGCGACCGGCTGGCCGGACAGCTGACGGAGCGCCTGCGGAAAAGAAACATCCCCGTGGCCGTCATCAATCTGAATGTCAGCGGTACGCCCACCGTCAGGATGAAGCTGGGCCGGTCGGGGGAGCGGATCATGGAGTACCTGATCGGGGAACGGGGATGCGGACGGATCTACATGGTGATGAGCCCGGGCCACAGCCTCATCTGTGAGGAGATGCGGGAGATCTACCGCAGGAAGCTGGAGGCCCATCATCTCCCCTATATGCCGGAGCGGATTCTGGAGACCCTGGTGTCCCCGGAGAACGGAAGAAGGATGCTGGACCGGATCATGGAGATGGATGCCGGCGAAGGCCCGGGGCCGCGGGCGGTGATCTGCGTGCACGATGTATGCGCCGTGGGCATGTGCCTGGAGGCGGAGGAGCGGGGCATCCGGATTCCGGAGGACCTGCTGGTCTGCTCCCTGAACTACAGCCAGAACAGCATGATCTTCCGGCCGGATCTGACCGGCGTGGACCGTCAGGATCAGACGGCGGCGGAGCTGGCGTGCGATCTGGTGGAAAAGATGGCCGCGGGGGAATCCGTGCCCCTGGTGAACTACTACGAGGGCACCCTGCGGTACGGCCGCAGCACCGGAGGAGAAATAGACGGAACCGCCGCGCTCCGCCAGCGCTCCGCGCTGCAGCATCAGGCTCTGACCAAGATCGAGATGGGGGGACAGGTCAGCCGCATGATGCGGTTCAACAGCTCCGTGGAAAAGGCGGAATCCCTGGAAGACTGGGCCCGGAGCCTGTCCGGCACCCTGGAGGGGCTCGGATGCAGGGGCTTTTTCTGCTGCCTGAATCAGGACGATCTGGCTTATATCGAGAGCAGCGCGGAGGATCCGAAGACGGAGGATTCCCCGGATTACGACAGCCGGATGACCGTGGTGACGGGTTTCTCCCGGAGAACAGGGGAAATCCGGAACCAGGACTTTCCCCTGGAGGAGCTGGTTCCGGTTCAGCCCGAGGCGGGGGACCAGTTTCTGGTGCTTCCGATCCATCACGCGGACCGGGCCTACGGCTACACCGTTTTCCTGAACGACGACCTGCCGATTGACCATTACGTATTCCGCATTTTTCAGGAGAGCCTGGGCGACAGCATCGACAACCTGCACAAGAAGATGATCCTGAAGGGCCATATCTGGGAGCTGGATCAGCTGCACATGACGGATCAGATGACCGGGCTTTACAACCGCTTCGCGCTGACACGCTTCGCGCCGGACTACACTCGGGGCGGGCTGTATACGACCCTGCTGGCGGACCTGGACGGACTGAAAACCATCAACGATTCCTACGGCCATCTGGTCGGCAACAACGCCATCTGCCTGATTGCCGAAGTCCTGAAGGAAATGATGGGACCGGACGAACTGATCCTCCGGTACGGGGGAGATGAATTCCTGATCCTGTCCCGGAACACGGACCCGGCCTTCTGGGAGGGGCTGGGTGAAAAGCTGAACCTCCGGCTGGAAGAGGAGGCCGGGAAGCAGAGGCTGCCGTATTCCGTGAGCGTCAGCGTCGGATACGCCGTCCGGAAGGAAGGGGAGGCCGGCGGGCTGGAGGAACAGATTGAGAAGGCCGACCGGGGGATGTACGGGGACAAGCTGGCCAGGCATCCCGAGCGGAGGGAAAGGGACGACCGGGCGCCTGCGGGAAAAGGAAGGCCGGATACCCTGCGGGACAGGGAAGGCCCGGACACCTGAGCGCGGGGGAAGAGCGGGCATCCCGGGCGCGGAGGAAGAACGGGAAACCCTGAGCGCCGGGGAAGAGCGGAATCGGGAAACTGGAAAGACGGGCAGCATCTGATAGAATGACCTGCATAAAAACAGGAGAGAGACACAGATGAATCATTGGATCTTAGACGCCATGGTGTTCGCCGGGGCCTTGCTGATGGTCTGGAACATCTGTTGCTACATCCGGTACGCCCGGTTTGTCCGGGGGCTGAAGAGCTGGAAGCGGAGCGGATGGCTGCTGCAGGTGCCGATTATCCTGCTGATCGCCTTTCTGACGGGGTACCTGCTGGTGGGCATCCTCGGAGAGCCGGATCTGGTCATCGCCGGGATCCTGCTGGGCGGCAGCGTGTTTGTGTACATCATTTATCTGCTGCTGCGGGGGATCACCCGGCAGATCATCGAAGGCGAGCGGACGGAGGCGGAGCTGGCGGCCCGGGAGGAGAACAGCCGCGTCAAATCCCGCTTTCTGGCCACCATGAGCCATGAGATGAGAACCCCGATGAACGTGATCCTGGGGCTGGACGCGGTGGCGCTCAAGAATCCGGACCTGGCCCCGGAGACAAAGGAACAGCTGGAAAAGATCGATCTGAGCGCCCGGCACATGCTGGGGCTGATCAACAATATGCTGGAGATGAACGAGTTTGAGAACGGGCAGGCCGCGCTGAAGAATGCGGACTTCTCCCTGAAGGAAGCCCTGGACCAGATCAACGCCATCACGGCCACCCTTTGCGCGGCCAAGGGCCTGCACTACGAGGCCATCCAGCCGAAGACCACGGATTACATCCTGCACGGGGACGCGACCCAGCTCCGGGAGGTTCTGCTGAGCCTGCTGAACAATGCGGTGAAATATACGGAAGCCCCCGGGACCGTCCGGTTTTCCGCGGAGGTGTATCCACGGAACGACGGACGGAGAAACTGCCTGTTTACCGTGTCGGATACGGGGATCGGGATTGATCCGGAATTCATGCCCCATCTTTTCGACGCCTTTTCCCAGGAAGAAGACGGTTCCACCGCCCGGTACGGCGGCAGCGGCCTGAGCCTGGCCGTGACGAAGAACACGGTGGAGCTGATGGACGGCATGATCCGGGCGGAGAGCCAGAAGAACGTGGGAACTGTCTTCACGGTGACGATTCCGATGCTCTGCGTGCAGGAGAAGCGGATCGAGGCGGAAGCGGCGAAGGAAAATGTCACCCTGGAGGGGCGGCGGGTGCTGATCGTCGAGGATCTGCCGGAGAACGCGGAGATCGTGGCCGACCTGCTGGAGCTGGAGGGCGTCGAGACGGACCGGGCAGAGAACGGACAGGTGGCGGTCCGGATGATGGAAGAGGCGGAGGAAGGCTACTACGACGCGATCCTGATGGATATGCGGATGCCGGAGATGGACGGGCTGGAAGCGACCCGGAGGCTCCGGGCGCTGGAGCGGGGCGATGCCCGGAAGGTTCCGATCATCGCGCTGACGGCCAACTCCTTTGAGAGCGACGTGAAGGCCTCCCTTCGGGCCGGCATGAACGCGCACCTGGCCAAGCCGGCGGACGCGGAGCTTTTGTACGACACGCTGAAGGAATATATCGGACCGGTCCGGCAGGCGGAGCCGGAAGGAGGAATGCGGGCATGATCGGATCCAGCCGGATAGAGCGGCAGAAGACCGTCCTGGTTGTGGATGATCAGGAGATCAACCGGGACGCCCTCGGCGCGATTCTGGAGGACCAGTATGAGATCCTGTACGCGGAGAACGGGCAGGAAGCGCTGGAGATGATGAACCGGTACATGGAGGAGATCTCCATCGTGCTGCTGGACCTGATCATGCCCGTGATGAATGGGTTTGAAGTGCTGGACCGGGTCCGGGAGGACGAGGCGCTGCGGGCGATCCCCGTGATCGTGCTGACGGCGGAGCGGGAAATGGAGCTGCGGGCCCTGCAGGCCGGCGCCGCCGATTTCCTGACCAAACCCTTTGACGAGGTGGAGATCATTCTGGCCCGGGTCGGAAGGGTCATCGAGCTGAGCGAAGGCCGCAAGCTGATTTCTGCCGCGGAGCACGACCGGCTGACCGGGCTTTACAACCGGAGCTTCTTCCTGGAGTACAGCAGCCGGCTGTTCCGGTATCATTCCGAGATGCGGCTGGACGCCCTGGCGCTGGACGTGGAGCAGTTTCAATCCATCAACGCGCTGCACGGCCGGGCCTTCGGAGACGAGGTGCTGCGGGCGGTCGGAAAGGAAATCCTGACCTTTCTGCGGGAAACGGAAGGAATCGCGTCCCGGATCGAAGCCGACCGGTTCAGCGTATTCTGCCTCCGCCAGAAGGACTATCCGGCTCTGCTCGAGCGCTTTCAGAAGGGAATCAGCGGACGGTTTCCCGGCGTCAGCATCCGCCTGCGGATGGGCGTCGGCCCCTGGGCGGAGGACACCGAGATCGGAAGAGCACACGTCTGAACTCCAGTCACACGT
>CAMVDI010000058.1 GCA_947166205.1 uncultured Clostridia bacterium | reverse complement strand
ATACAGCTCGTTATCCCGGTTGGTGACGCAGTCATCCTCCAGGTTGCATGCCTTTTCGCACAACGCGGGGCAGACGTGCCCGGTAAACTCCGGGAAAGGCGCCGTCTGCAGCAGGCGCTTCAGCGCCTCCCGCTCCTGTCCGCGGTACAGCAGGTCGTTCCACTCAGGGATCAGGTTGTGCAGCGGGCATCCGAAATCGGACTGGCAGAAAGGCACGCCGCAGTTCATGCAGCGGGACGCCTGTGCGCACCGGGCCTCGCATCCCTGCGGGATATGTAGGTCCTCAAAGTCTTTCAGTCTCTCTGCTTCGCTTCGGAAAGGATTCTCAACCCTGACTGTATCCATAAATCCTGTCGGACTTCCCATTTTTCCACCTCAATTCACCGTTCACAAAACATAATTATGAATTATGAATTCTGAATTATGAATTCATATACGCCATGTATTCGTCCGAAATGACGGCCCTGAACTTCGGCAGGTACTCGCTGAAGTGATCCAGGATCTCCCGGGCCTTCTGCGATCCGGTTGCCTTCACATGCATCTCCAGCAGCCGGTTCAGTTCGTCTGCCTGGCCGCCGGATACTTCATACAGCTTCACGTGCCCGGTGTTCAGCCGGTCCGCCAGCTGTCCGTCCTCGTCCAGCACCCAGGCGATGCCGCCGGACATGCCCGCCGCGAAGTTTTCGCCCACGGGCCCCAGCACGGCCACCCGGCCGCCGGTCATGTATTCGCAGCCGTGGTCCCCCACGCCCTCGACCACCGCCCATGCGCCGGAATTGCGCACGGCGAAGCGCTCCCCCGCCATGCCGGCCACGAAGGCACAGCCGCCCGTGGCGCCGTAGAGGGCCACGTTTCCGATCAGCGTATCCTCTTTTCTCCAGATGCTGTCCGGAGGCGGGCACACCGCCAGGATTCCGCCGGACAGCCCCTTGCCCAGATAGTCGTTCGCCACCCCGTAAAGGGTGATTTCCTGCCCCCGGGGCAGGAAGGCACCGAAGCTCTGGCCACCGCAGCCCTGGGCCTGAATATGCCTTTCCCCCTTCAGCATTGTGCCGAAGGCCCGGTCCGTGGTCATCAGACGCACGTGATCCTGATACAGCCTGGCGTCCGCCCGCTCCGAAAGCCGGAAGTCATGCCCGGCGGCGGACTGCCAGTGGGTGTTTCTGGCAAAGCCGGTCAGGTCGGAAAGATTCATCGCCGCACCGTCCTTCACGGTCAGCAGGTCGCTGCGGCCCACCAGCTCGTCCACGCTGCGGGCGCCGAGCCTCGCCATGATCTCCCGCATCTGCCCGGCGATGAAGAGCATGAAGCGTTCCACGTACTCCGGCTTGCCCCTGAACCGTCCCCGCAGCTCCGGATTCTGGGTCGCGATGCCGAAGGGGCAGGTGCCCAGGTGGCACACCCGCATCATCCGGCAGCCCATGGCCACCAGCGGCGCAGTGGCGAAGCCGAACTGCTCGGCCCCCAGCAACAGTGCCACCATGACGTCATGGCCGGTCATCAGCTTTCCGTCCGTCTCCAGCGTCACCGTCTGGCGCAGCCGGTTCCGGCAGAGCACCTGGTGCGCCTCCGCCAGGCCGATCTCCCAGGGCAGGCCCGCGTGATGCACGCTGCTCATGGGCGCCGCGCCGGTGCCGCCCTCGCCGCCGGAGATCAGGATGCCGCCGGCGCCGGCCTTGGCCACGCCGCTGGCGATGGTGCCCACGCCCGCGGACGCCACCAGTTTTACGGTAATCTTCGCGTCCTCGTTCGCGCACTGCAGGTCATAGATCAGTTCCGCCAGGTCCTCGATCGAATAGATATCATGATGCGGCGGCGGGGAGATCAGCGAAATCCCCGGGGTGGAGCAGCGGGTCTTCGCCACGCTGTCCGTCACCTTCGCGCCGGGCAGGTGTCCGCCCTCGCCGGGCTTGGCGCCCTGGGCCATCTTGATCTGGATCTCCCGGGCGGAAAGCAGATACTCCCGGGTCACCCCGAAGCGGCCGGAGGCCACCTGCTTGATGGCGCTGTTCAGCTCGGTCCCGAAGCGCTCCGGCAGCTCGCCTCCCTCTCCGCTGTTGGAGCGGCCGCCCAGATGATTCATGGCCTTCGCCAGGCATTCCTGGGCTTCCCGGGAGATGGATCCGTAGCTCATGGCCCCGGTCCGGAAGCGCTTCACGATTCTCTCCGCCGGTTCCACCTCCTCCAGCGGAATCTCCCGGCAGGCGTCGTACCGGAAGGAGAGCATGGACCGGATCGTCGCCGGCCCCTCGCTTTCCACCCGGGCGGCATATCTGTCAAAGGCCGCCCGGTCGTCCGTCCAGACCGCCTGCTGAAGCAGATGAATGGTCTCGGGGGAATAGAGATGCTCCTCGGCCCCCTCTCCCCTCCTGTATTTGTGCCGGCCGACACTTGGCAGCCCCGCCGCGCCCTCCGCGAAGGCGGCCCCGTGATGGAAGCGGCTGTCCGCCTCCACCCGGCCCAGCCCCGTTCCGCCCAGGGAGCAGGGGGTATTCGTGAAATACCGGTCCACAAACCCGGCATCCAGGCCGACCGCTTCAAACAGCTGGGCGCTCTGGTAGGCCTGCAGCACGGATACGCCCATCTTCGAGGCGATTTTCAGCACGCCGGCGGTCAGGGCCCGGTCGTAATCCCTGACCGCGTCCTCCGGCGCCTTGCGGATCCGGCCGCCGGCGCACAGCCCGCGGACGCAGGCGTGGGCCAGATACGGGTTGACCGCCCGGGCGCCGTAGGCGATCAGCATGGCCAGCTGATGCACGTCCCGGGGTTCCCCGCTCTCCAGAATCACGGAGACCGCGGTGCGCTTCCGGATCCGGATCAGGTGCTGCTCCAGGGCGGAAACCGCCAGCAGCGACGGAATCGCCATCCGGTCCGGGCCCACGCCCCGGTCCGACAGAATCAGAATGTTGATCCGGTCCCGGCAGGCCTGGTCGCACACGGCAAAGAAGCGGTCAAGGGCCTCCCGCAGGCTGTCCTCCCTGTCATAGAGCAGGGAAACCGTGCGCACGGCAAATTCCCCGTGCCGCATTTCCCGGATCCGCCCCAGCTCCTCCTCGGTCAGCACAGGGGACGGAAGCTCCAGCACGGCGCTGTTGGCGGCTTCCCGGGAAAGCAGGTTGCCGTCGTCCCCCACATAGATGGAGCAGTCGGTCTTGACCTCCTCCCGCAGCGCGTCGACAGGCGGGTTGGTCACCTGGGCAAAGCGCTGGCGGAAATAGTCGTACAGGGACGGGTGGGTCTTCGACAGCGCCGCGATCGGAGTGTCCGCGCCCATGGAAACAATGGGCTCCGCGCCCTTTTCCGCCATCGGAAGGATCACGTCCCGCACATCCTCCCAGGCATAGCCGAAGGCCCTGCAGAGCTTCTCCCGCTCCGCCTCGGACAGCTCCTCCCCGGGAACCTTGGCCTTGGGCAGGTCCTCCAGCCGCACCAGGTTCTTCATCCATTCCCCGTAAGGATGCTCCTTCGCGAAGCGGGTCTTCAGGGCGCCGCTCTCCGTCAGCCGCCCGGTCTTCAGATCCGCCTCCAGCACATCACCGGCCTTCAGCTTCCACCGGCGGATGATATGGGCGTTCTCCTCGAAGAGCACGCCCGCCTCGGAGGACAGGATCAGCCGCCGGTCGTCCGTCAGCGCGCAGCGCAGCGGCCGAAGGCCGTTCCGGTCCAGGGAGGCACAGACCGTATCCCCGTCCGAGTACAGGATGGCCGCCGGACCGTCCCAGGGCTCCATCATCGCGGCGTAGTAGCGGTACAGATCCCGCCAGGGCGTTTCCTTCTTCTCCCCCTGCCAGGGTTCGGGCATCAGGATCATGCCGGCCAGGGGCAGCGGGAAACCGTTCATCGCCAGAAACTCCAGCGTATTGTCCAGCATCTGGCTGTCGCTGCCGCCGTCTTCGATCACGGGCAGAACCCGGCGCATCTCCTCCCCCATCACCCGGGAGCGCATGGTTTCCTCCCGGGCCTTCATGCGGTCGTGATTGCCGCGGATCGTATTGATCTCCCCGTTGTGCAGGAGCATCCGCTGGGGATGCGCCTTGCTCCAGGAGGGAAATGTGTTGGTGGAGAAGCGGGAATGCACCATCGCCATGCAGCTTTGATACCGCACGTCCTGCAGATCGTCGTAGAAGGAGCGCAGCTGGTTCACCAGCATCATGCCCTTGTAGACCACCGTGCGGCTGGACAGGGAGCATACATAGGCCTCCGTGTCCTGACGCTCGAACACGCGCCGCAAAATATAAAGCCGCCGGTCAAAGTCCTGACCGGCGGCGGTCTCCTTTGGCCTTTTCAGAAAACACTGCCGGATGCGCGGCATGGTTCGCCGCGCCCCGGCGCCCAGCTGGGCCGGGTGGCAGGGCACATCCCGCCACCCGAGCACCTCCAGCCCCTCGGACCTTGCCAGCTGCTCAAAGATGTCGGCCGTATTCCCGGCGCCCACCTCATCCTCCGGCAGAAAGAACATGCCCACGCCGTAGTCGCCGGGATTCCCCAGGGCGATTCCTTCCTCCCGGGCCCAGGCCGCGAACAGCGGGTGGGGCAGCTGGGTCATGATGCCTACGCCGTCGCCGGTTGTCCCCTGGGCGTCGCTGCCCGCCCGGTGCGCCAGCCGCTCCACGATGCGCAGCGCCTGATCCACGGTCCGGTGGGTCGCCTTCCCGTTCAGGTCCGCCACCGCGCCCACGCCGCAGCTTTCATGTTCCAGTTCTTCGTGATAAAGAGGATACTGCCGGTCCTTCATCTTTTTCCCCTCCAGCCTGCCGGGCCATCCCATGAAGGATGGCTCCCCGGCGTCCCGCCTGCTGCCGGAAATCCGCCTGCGCGGCTGTTATGTCTTCGCCTGCCCGAGAATCCGGGCGGCAACCTCCGCCATCTTCATCCCGTGGTTCATCGCGTACTGCTGCATCGTCCGGTGGGCTTCCGGTTCCGAAAGCCCTTTCCGGCTCATCAGCGCGGCTTTCGCCCGGTCCACCAGATCCTTGCTTTCCCCGGCCCGCCGGGGCAGCTTCATGCGGTGCAGCTGCGACAGCATCTCCACAGCGCCGATGACCGCCTGGCCGGAAGCCGGCAGCGTCAGCCGGAAAATCTCCGGCGATTCAATGTTGTCCAGCACCGGCTGCCTGGCGATCAGCAGGATCTGAACGCTGTCCCTGTAGTCCCAGATCAGGTCATCCGGCTTGCAGTCCGGCGTATAGCCCACCACCACGACCACGCAGTCTTCGCTTTCGCTCAGCGCCCGTCGCAGTTCGCTCCCCGACGCGCAGCATCGGAACACCTGGTATCCGGAGGAGACGAGCAGCCGGTAAAGCTTTGTCCGGCTGTCATCCGACTGGCTGGCAATGACAATCCTGGCCACTGGTCGCACCTCCTCCGTTTCTGATCAGTACATGACGAGATAGCGGTCCGTCTCCCATCTGCTGACGTGGGTCCTGTAGGCGTCCCATTCCTTTTCCTTGCCTTCCACATACTGGCTCAGCACATGCTCACCCAGCGCCGCGCAGATCACCTCGTCCTCCTTCAGGCAGTCCACCGCCTCCTTCAGCGTGCCCGGCAGGGATCTGATCCCCTTCGCCTCCCGGGCCGCCGCGTCCATGGCGAAAATGTTTTCGGTGATCTCCTCCGGCGGGGTCAGGCCCTTCCTGATGCCGTCCAGGCCCGCTGCCAGGCAGACCGCCATGTTCAGGTAGGGGTTGCAGCTGGGATCCGGGCAGCGCAGCTCGACGCGGGTTCCCATGCCCCGGGCGGCGGGAATGCGGATCAGCGCGCTGCGGTTGCTGGCGCTCCAGGCAAGATAGCAGGGAGCCTCATAGCCCGGCACCAGGCGCTTGTAGCTGTTGACCAGCGGATTGGTCACAGCCGCCATGCCGCGGATATGGGTCAGAATGCCGGCGATGAAGGCGTAGGCCTCCCGGCTCAGGCCCCGCCGGTCGGAAGGATCCGCGAAGACGTTCTTTCCGTCCTTGAACAGGCTCATGTTGGTGTGCATGCCGCTTCCGTTGATGCCGAAGACGGGCTTGGGCATGAAGGTGGCGTGCAGGCCGTTCTTCTGGGCCAGGGTCTTGACCGCCAGCTTGAAGGTCATGATATTGTCCGCCGCCCGCAGCGCGTCGGCGTATCTGAAGTCGATTTCGTGCTGGCCCGCCGCCACCTCATGGTGGCTGGCCTCGATTTCAAAGCCCATCTGCTCCAGCGCCATGCAGATCTCCCGGCGGGTGCCCTCGCCGTGATCCAGCGGGCCCAGGTCAAAGTATCCGGCCTCGTCCGAGGTGGTCGTGGTGGGCTTTCCGTTCTCGTCCGTCTGGAAGAGGAAGAATTCCATCTCCGGGCCCACGTTGAAGGAATAGCCCATCTCCGCCGCCTCCGCCAGAATCCGCTTCAGCACCCCGCGGGGGTCCCCCATGAAGGGCGTTCCGTCCGGGTTGTACACATCGCAGATCAGCCGGGCCACCTTCCCGTGCTGGGGCCGCCAGGGCAGGATCGCGAAGGTGTCCAGGTCCGGGCGCAGGTACTGGTCGCTCTCGTTGATGCGGACAAAGCCCTCAATGGAGCTGCCGTCGATCATGATCTCATTGTTGACGGCCTTCTCGATCTGGCTGGCGGTGATCGCCACGTTCTTCAGCTGGCCGAAAATGTCCGTGAACTGCATCCGGATGAATTCGACGTCGTCCTCCTTCACCATGCGGATGATGTCTTCCTTCGTGTACTTGCTCATGCTGGTGCCCTCCTCGTTTCGGAATAAAGAACAGGGCAAGAAGCGCCATTGCACGACACCCTTGCCCTGTTGCGCGTATCCTATCACCCGCTCCGCGGCCTGTCAATCCCCGGGATTGTTTTCCCTTTGTATTCCGTTCCGGCCTTCCTCCCGCCCTGGCGCATTTCCCCGACGGATTCCCTTTCGCCGCCCCCGCGGGGGCACGCCTTCTTCCCGGATTGTTTTCCCTTTGTATTCGCGTTTTCTTTCCTCCGCCCCGTTCTTGACAACCCCGCGGCGGGATGATAACATTCCTGCCATCGGGCAAGGGAGCCTCTTCGGGGTTCCCTGCCTTTTTGTTTCCTTTCCATTCTGAAGCTCAGGAGGCGATTTCCATGTGTTCCATCTTCGGACTGACCAGTGCCCGGGTCCCCCGCCGGCTGGCTGAAACCTGCTTCAGCCGCACGCTGTCCCGGGGGCCGGATATGAGCCGGCTGGAGGAGATTCCCGGAGGCATTCTGGGCTTCCACCGGCTGGCCATCATGGGGCTGAACGAGCTGGGCATGCAGCCCTTTCATCTCGGAAAGGACGCGGTGGTCTGCAACGGCGAGCTCTACGGATTCCGTCCCCTGCGGGAGCGTCTGATGGCCTCCTATGAGATCAGGGGAGAATCCGACTGCGAGATTCTGCTTCCACTGTATCATGAATACGGCGTGGAGATGTTCAAAACCCTGGACGCGGAGTTCGCCCTGATCCTCTGGGACGGGGAGCGGAAGAAGATCATCGCCGCCCGGGATCCCATCGGCATCCGGCCCCTGTACTACGGCCGGCTTGAGGACGGGGAATGGGCCTTCGCCAGCGAGCCGAAGAACCTGATGGGCCTGTGCGAAACCATTCTGCCCTTTCCCCCGGGACATTACTGGATGGACGGGGAATTCATCCAGTACGCCGACCCGGCCTATGTGGGGTATTTCACCATGAAGACGGAGGAGGAGGTCTGCGCGAAGCTGCGCCGCCTGTTGATAGACGGCGTGGCCAAGCGGCTGGACGCGGACGCGCCCATCGGTTTCCTGCTCTCCGGCGGTCTGGATTCCTCCCTGGTCTGCGCCATTTCCCGGAAGATGCTGGGGCATCCGATCCGCACCTTCGCCATCGGCATGGACGTGGACGCCATCGACCTGAAGTATGCCCGCATGGCCTCCGACTATATCGGCAGCGAGCATACGGAGGTCATCATCTCCGAAAAGGATGTGCTGGAGGCTCTTCCCACCGTGGTGGAGCTGCTGGGCACCTGGGACATCACCACCATCCGCGCCTCCATCGGCATGTACCTGGTCTGCAGATGGATCCACGAGCACACGGATATCCGGGTACTGCTGACCGGGGAAATCTCCGATGAGCTTTTCGGCTACAAATACACGGACTTCGCCCCCTCCGCCGCCGCCTTCCAGGAGGAAGCGGAAAAGCGGATCCGGGAGCTGCATGTGTACGATGTGCTCCGGGCGGACCGGTGCATCTCCGTCAACTCTCTGGAGGCCCGGGTTCCCTTCGGCGACCTGAAGTTCGTCCGCTATGCCATGAGCATCGACCCGGAGCTGAAAATGAACCGCCACGGCATGGGAAAATACCTGATCCGGAAAGCCTTCGCGGAGGATCACATCCTGCCGGACGAAATTCTCTGGCGCCAGAAGGCCGCGTTCTCCGACGCCGTGGGCCACAGCATGGTCAACGATCTGAAGGCTTACGCGGAAAGACGCTACACGGATGAGGAATTCGCCGAAAAGGCCGCGGAATATGACTACCGCCCGCCCTTCACAAAGGAGAGCCTGCTCTACCGGGAGCTGTTCGAGCGGTACTATCCCGGCCAGGCCCGCATGATCCCGGACTACTGGATGCCCAACAGGTCCTGGCCCGGCTGCGACGTGGACGATCCCTCCGCCAGAGTGCTCTCCAACTACGGCGCAAGTGCCGAGTAAGGGAAGCGTCAGTTCTGTGGACTGTCCGACGCAGTCGGAAGCGACATTCCCCTTATATTCATATTGCATCATTCGAAGAAATCGTTCATAATATCCCGGAACCCGCGGCGGTTCCCACATTCCACACTGAATTCTTTTCCCGGAGGGCTTTATGCAGCAGAAAGAACTGATCCTGATTCTGGATTTCGGCGGCCAGTATACCCAGCTCATCGCCCGGCGCGTCCGCGAATGCCATGTCTACTCGGAAGTCATCCCCTGGAACACTCCCCTGCCCCACATCCTCTCCCGCCGGCCGAAAGGCATCATCCTGTCCGGCGGGCCTTCCAGCGTCCATGACGAAGGCGCGCCGAGGATCGACCCGGCCCTCTATGACGCGGGCATCCCCGTACTGGGCATCTGCTACGGCATGCAGCTGACCGCCCTTCTGCTGGGCGGCCAGGTGGAAAAGGCCCAGCAGCGCGAGTACGGCAGGATCACGGTTCGCATGAAGGAGCGGGAGGGGCTCCTCGGAGGCATGAAAAGCGCTTCAAGCTGCTGGATGAGCCATACCTGGCAGGTCAGTGCCTGCCCCGAAGGCTTCCGGGTCATCGCGGAAACGGACAACTGCCCCGTGGCCGCCATGATTCATGAGGAGAAAAAAATCTGCTGCGTGCAGTTTCATCCGGAGGTCACGCATACCGAGGAAGGCAGCATGCTGATCCGCAACTTCCTGTTCCACTTCTGCGGCTGCTCCGGGGACTGGACCATGAGCGCCTTCGCCGAAAACGCCATCCGGCAGATCCGGGAAACCGTCGGGGAAAACGGCACCGTGCTGCTGGCCCTGTCCGGCGGCGTGGATTCCTCCGTGGCCGCCGCCCTGATCTACCGGGCCATCGGGAAAAGGCTCACCTGCGTTTTTGTGGATCACGGTCTTCTCCGCAAGGGCGAAAGCGATCAGGTCTGCCACGTGTTCAGCCATCTTTTCCCGGTCCGCTTCCTCCGCGCCGATGCCGCCTCCCGGTTCTTTAACGACCTGGAGGGGGTCACGGATCCTGAAGAAAAGCGTCACATCATCGGCCGGGATTTCATCGAGGTCTTCAAGAAGGAGGCCCTCACCCTGGGCAAAATGGATTATTTCGCCCAGGGAACCATCTATCCGGATGTGATCGAGAGCGGCCAGGGCACCAACGCCGCCGTGATCAAGAGCCATCATAACGTGGGCGGGCTGCCGAAGGAGCTGGGCTTCACCGAGCTCATCGAGCCCCTGCGCATG
>CAMVDI010000057.1 GCA_947166205.1 uncultured Clostridia bacterium | reverse complement strand
GGATAGGCCTGCATCAGGATGGGCACGCCCGCGTCCTGCAGGGCGGTGATGGCGCCGTTCTCGTCCGCGAAGATGGGCATGGAGAAGATGACGCCGTCGTATTCCCCTTCATGGGATTTCAGCCACTTCGCGTAGAGCAGGCCCTCGTCCCGGGTCTCGATGCCGCCGTAGCGGGTCAGCTCCGGGTCCATGGCGATGTAGTTGTACCCCGCGTCGGTGACGGCCCTGATCATGTCCTCCCGGGCGCCGTAGATCAGCTCGCCGGGCATGAAGCCCCGGTTGCAGAAAGCCAGGGCAAAGGTCATTTTTTTCTTCTCCATCATGATTCTTTTCCTCCTTCAGTCTGTATCGTCTCAAACCGGATCGTTACGGTATGGGTTTCCGCGGCAAAGGCCTTCAGCACAGGCAGCGTACCGTTCTCCCGCTCCTCATGGCGGCCCATGATATAGCAGTTGGTGGGCTCCAGCCCCAGCACATAGTCTCCTGCCGCCATGCTGCGCCACTGGGAAAGGATGGGCAGGGTATCCCCCGACCAGGTCATCGTCATGGCCACGCCCAGGTCCGGGTTTTCCAGCCGCGCCCGGAATTCCTTCTTCATCTTCTGGAAGAAGACCCGCTCCTCCTCGCCGGGAACCGGGGGATCGAATTCGCACTCCCGGCCCAGGCCGGTCTTCGCGAACTCCGTCCGGGGAAGGGTCTCCCTTTCCTCCGGCAGGATCAGCCTGGCCTTCTCCGACAGCAGCGGATATCCGAAATTGCAGTGGTAGATCTGCATGATCTCCTCGTCCCGGGGCGTCTGGTTGGTGATCTCGTCCTTCACCGTGACCGAGGCCCCGGTCACCGGAACCGTGATCGTCCGCCGGACCTCCAGGCAGTGGCCGAAGAGGGCAGTTTCCCGGATCAGGCCCCGAACCACGATCTCCTCCCCGAGGACCTCCGCGCACACCTGCTCCGCCGCCAGGCTGTGATACCGCCCGTGCAGCGGATGCCACTCCCCCTGATCCCGGTTGGCCGGGCCGGCGGAGCGCAGGCCGCAGGTGTACAGCAGCCCGCCGGGAAAGGTATTCACAAAATCCGTCTCGAAGGGGTGGATCACCGCGGGGCTGTCGCTGCCGTTCCTGCTCATCCAGCTCATGTTCACGCCCCTGAACCGGCACGGGCCGATATCCAGGCCCGCGTCCGGCAGGATGTCCAGCTCCAGCCCGCCGGCGGTTTTCACTTCAATGATCCCTGTGCCCTTCGCCTTCCCTTCCGCCGCCGTCACCCGGCGCAGGGTGCACAGCTGGGCGGGGTTTCCGATATAGCCTTTTCGAAGCAGATCCAGCAAGGTGAAACGCCTCCCTTGTCTTTTCTGGCTCCATTTTACCTGTATTTTGAAAAAAGATATATGGAAATTCGTCCGTTTTGCTTTGATTTTGTCCGCGCCCGTGATAAAATTCTGCATGATCCCTTCCATACCGGGCGAAAGGATGAGCGAAAGCCGTGATTTCCGCATTTGACCTTGAAAAGCTTCGGAACCTGCTGAAGGATTTCTATCAGGTAAGCCGGATCCGGATCACTGTTTTCGATGAGAACATGAACGAGCTGGTGGCCTGGCCCCGTCAGGTGGCGCCCTACTGCGCGGTCATCCGGGAGAGCGGCCCTGGCCTGAAGGCCTGTCAGGCCTGTGACCGGAACGGCTGCGAGGCGGCCCGGCGGGAGAAAAAGACCCAGATCTACCGATGCCACGCCGGGCTGACAGAGGCCGTGACCCCCCTGTACATGGGGGAGGTGCTGATCGGATATCTGCTCTTCGGCCACGTGTTTCCCTACCCCAGCCGCGAGGAGGGGGCCGCCGTCCTTCTCTCGAACTGCGCGGAATACGGCATCGCTCCTGACCGGCTGCGGGAAGCCGTCCGCCAGGCCCTGCCCCTGAGCGAGGAATATGTCCGCTCCGCGGCGCATATCCTGCACGCGGTGGCGTCCTACCTGATTCTGGAGCATATGGCCACCCTGAAGGAGGATATCCTGGAGGTGCGGCTGGACGCCTATATCTCCGCGCACTATACCGAACCGCTGAGCGCCGCGGAGCTGGCCGAAAGGCTGGGGATCGGCAGGACCCAGCTCTACGAACTGACCAGAAAGCTGTACGGGCAGGGGCTGGCGGCCCGGGTCCGGGCGCTGCGGATGGAAAAGGCCAGATCCCTCCTGCGGGTTCAGCCCGGCATCCCGCTTTCCGAAATCGCGTGGCAGTGCGGCTTTCACGACTACAACTATTTCATCGCTGTGTTTTCCAGGGAAGTCGGCATGCCGCCCAACGCCTACCGGAAAGCGCATCTCGCGGAAGGCCCCTGACCCCGGGCGTATCCCGGATCCGGACGCCGCCTGAACGTGGATGAAACCTCCCAGCTGCGCCTGGATCATCCCGGGGCGCTGCATGTCACCTTCTTTACCTACGACTGACCGGAAGGCGCGGCCCGCGCCTTCCGTCCCCTGATTATTCCTCCCGGTGGTCAAAGACCCGCCGGGTTTTTTTCTCGCTGCGCGGCAGCGTGTTCAGCGAAACGATGGCCACATTGGGCGTCACGTTCAGCCGGGATTTGCACAGCTGGCGCAGGGTGTCCGCGGTTTTCAGGAAGTCCACCCGGCCCTCCGCCTCGGCGGTGATCATCATGATATCCCGGTTCTTCAGGTCATCATGGGCGATATCGATCTTGTATTCGCTGCTGACGCCGTCGACCATGCCCAGGATTTCCTCGACCTGGCTGGGGAACATGTTGACGCCGTGGACCTTGAACATGTCGTCGCTGCGGCCCCGGATCGTCGCCAGCCGCGGCCAGGACCGGCCGCACCCGCACTCCCCGGGCAGGAGCTTGCTCAGGTCATGGGTGCGGAAGCGGATCAGCGGCGCGCCCTCCTTGCGGAGCGTCGTGATGACGATTTCGCCCTCCTCCCCGTCCGGCAGCGGCTCCCCGGTGACGGGGTCGATGATCTCGGTATAGAGATAGTCGTCAAAGATGTGCATGCCGGTTTGCCCGAGGCAGTTGATGCCGATGCCCGGCCCGTAGATCTCGGTCAGGCCGTAGATATCGTACAGCTCGATGCCCAGCTCCCGGGCGATATACGCCCGTTTCGCGTCGCTCCAGCGCTCGGATCCGATGATGCCCTTTTTCAGCTTGATCTTATCCCTGAGGCCCCGCTTGTTGATCTCCTCCGCCAGCAGCAGCGCGTAGGAGGAGGTAGCGCACAGCACGGTGGACTCCAGATCGATCATCATCTGCAGCTGCTTTTCCGTATTCCCGGGCCCCATGGGAATGGCCATGGCGCCGATCTTCTCGCATCCCGCCTGGAAGCCGATTCCGGCCGTCCACAGCCCGTATCCGGGGGTAATCTGGATGCGGTCCCGGTTCGTGACCCCGGCGATTTCATAGCACCTGGCGAACATGGTCGCCCAGTCCTCCACGTCCCGGGCCGTATAGGGGATGATGACGGGCTTGCCCGTCGTGCCCGAAGAGGAGTGAATCCGGACCACCTGCTCATCCGGAACGGCCTGGATGCCCAGGGGATAGGCGTTCCGCAGGTCCGCCTTGTCGGTGAAGGGGATTTTCAGGAAATCCGCCTCGGTGCGGATCTCCGTGATTCCCGCCCTGCGGTACACCTCGCTGTAATAGTTTCCGCTGGCGAGAATCCGCTGAATCTGCCGGTTGGTCATTTCAAGCTGCTGTTCATTGATATGCATGCCGCGGTCCTCCTGATCTGAATGATTTCTGCTCCGGCCCCCTCCGCCCCGCGGAGGGCCGCCGGTATACTGCCCTTTGTCCCCGCCGGGCCTCCGCGCCTTCCTTCCCCGGATGGCGCGTCCTCATGTCCTGCCTTATGAATGCTCTTTCCCGAAGCTGAATCCGATCTCAAAGGCTTCCAGGTTCTTTTCCAGATATTTCTCCGGCACCCTGTTCCCGATCTCCCGGATCAGGCTTTCCCGGGAGATGCCCATCCGGCCCGCTCCGGCCGCCAGGCCGATCAGCAGGATGTTATGGAACCGGGCGGATCCCAGCGGCGCGGAAAGCGCCTCCAGATCCGCCGGCAGGCACGCGCATTTTCCGCGCAGATAATCCGTCATGACCTGCCCCGAATACCCGCTGGGCCGCAGACTTTCCGTGACTGGCCGGACCTCCCCCGTGGAGGATCACCAGGCCGTCCTTCCGCAGATACCGGAGATTCCGGACGGCTTCCGCCGGCTCGAAGGCCAGCATCAGCTCCGCGCTGCCCCGGGGAATCAGCGGGGAAAAGACCTCCTGCCCGATCCGGACATGGCTGGTGACCGGGCCGCCCCGCTGCGCCATGCCGATGGTTTCGGCGGAATGAACGGTGTTCCCCTCCGCCATGGCGGCGGCCGCGATGATTTTGCTGGCCAGCACGGTGCCCTGACCGCCGACGCCGCAGATAAGAATATCCTTCCGGATCATCTGGCTTCACCTCCGATCGCGCCCACGGGACAGATCCGGGCGCACAGCCCGCACCCGGTGCAGAGATTCCGATCGATCCGGACTTTTCCGGCGTCAAGGCTCAGCGCCGGGCAGCCGATCTCCCGGATGCATCTGCCGCATCCGACGCATTTTCCGGCGTCCACCGCGCATTTCCCAGCCGGCCGGGATATCGCGATGCAGGGGGAGCGGAAGATGACCGCCTTCACCCCCGGCTCCCCAGAGACCCGCCGGACCGTCTCCACGGCCTTTTCCAGGTCCAGGGGATCGACGGTTTCGACGATTCCGACGCCCATCCCCCGGAGGACGGAGACCGGATCCACCTTGTCCACGGTGCGGCCCATCATATTCCGGCCCGTGCCGGGATGGGGCTGATGCCCCGTCATGGCGGTGGTGGAATTGTCCAGCACGCAGAGCACGAGGCTGGCCTCGTTATGCAGCGCGTTGACCACGCCGGTCATGCCGCTGGCGAAGAAGGTGGAGTCCCCCACAAAGGCGAAGGCGCAGACCTCCGGATCCAGGTGGGCAAACCCCTGGGCCATGGTGATCCCCGCGCCCATACACAGGCAGGTGTCCACCATGTCCAGCGGCTGGGCGTTGCCCAGCGTATAGCACCCGATATCCCCGCAGAAGACCGCCTTCCGGCCCTTCATGGCCTGCTTCACGGCGTAGAAGGACGCCCGGTGCGGACACCCGGCGCAGAGCACGGGAGGCCGCAGGGGCAGCGCCGGCGCGTCGCCGGTATCGATGCCCTCCTGTCCGACCCGGATCCCGGTAAACCGCCGGATCGCCTCCGCGGCCATCTCCGCGCTGAACTCCCCGTTCTGCGGCACGAAGCCGTCCCCCTTGCCGCGCACGGTCAGGTTCAGATGACGCTTTCCGGCCAGCTTCCAGAGCTGCTCTTCGATATAGGGGCTCAGCTCCTCCAGCACAAGAACCTCCCGGATGCCCTCCAGGGCCTTCTCCGCCATGTCCTCCGGGAAGGGGAAGGGCGTGGCGATCCGGATCAGCCGGACCGGGGAATCCTCCCCGAGGCACTCCTTCGCGTAGGCATAGCTGATCCCGGAGGCGGCGACGGCCTTCCGCTCCAGGGGCACCTCCTGCCCCTCCGGGCCGGCTGTCTCCGAAGTTCCCGGCGCCGCCGGCCCCTCAACCGTGTTGTACGGATACGCGGACAGGCTCTTCCCCAGCTCCGCCAGGGTCTTCTCGATCCGGGCGTGGTTCAGATAGCTGGCCCGGGGAAAGATCACCCATCTCCCGGGATCCCGGATGAAGCCCTCCGCAGCCCGGGGGGCGAACCGGTCCGGCGCCGCGATGGAGGCGTATCCGTGGCAGACCCGGGTCGTGGGCCGCAGAATCACGGGCAGGCCGGTCCTTTCGCTGATCTCAAAGGCATCCTGCACCATCCGGTAGGCCTCCTCCGGGGAAGCGGGATCCAGCACGGGAACCCGGGCAAAGTCCGCAAAGCGCCGGGTATCCTGCTCCGTCTGGGAGGAGATGGGGCCGGGATCATCGGCGCTGACGATAACCAGCCCCCCCTTGACCCCCACATAGGTCAGACAGAGCAGCGGATCCGCCGCCACGTTCAGCCCCATCTGCTTCATGGTCACGATGGCCCGGACGCCGCTGTAGGCCGCGGCTCCGGCCACCTCCATCGCCGCCTTCTCGTTGACGGACCACTCCACATGGGTCCCGTCCCCCGCGAAGCGGGCAATCTGTTCGATGATTTCACTGGAAGGAGTCCCGGGATAGCCGGCCGCCAGCCCCACGCCCGCCGCCAGCGCGCCCAGGGCAATCGCTCCGTTTCCCATGACATACTGTTTCATAGCCCCGTGAAAACCTCCTGCACTTTTCCGATCTTGCCCCCTATTGTAGCAGAAAACCCGCCTCCCCGGAACGCCCGGGGCGAAAAAACAATCCAAAAATACAATTCCGGAACAGGGCTGATTTCCGCTAAAACAATCCAAAAAAAACAATTCCGCAGCCGGGCGGATTGGTGCGGAAAACCCGTCTCCCCGAAACGCCCGGGGCGGAAAAGCAGTCAGAAACGGTCATTTTCCGGGAGGGCCCAATGAAAAAGGGACGGGAATCCGCTCCCCGTCCCTCTTCCATATTCCTGCCTGCCTATTCGCAGTAGCGCATGAAGGTCTCCGCCAGCTCCGGTATCTCACAGACCGCGGTTTTCCGGTCGAACAGGCCGAAGTGCTCCCCGTTCCCTTTGAAAATGTGGTTGTCCCACCAGCAGCAGGTGATGCCCCGGGCCCGGGCGTTGGCCACGTACCAGGCCAGCCAGTCCACCCGCGCCTGCAGGTTCCCATCCTTCTCCATCGCCCCGAATTCGCCCATCAGCACCGGGATCCCCCGGGATACGTAACGGTCGTACAGGCTGTCCAGCATCCAGGTGATTTCTTCCTTCTGCCCTTCGTTCGCCAGGGAGAAGGAGCTGATGCCCGGCTCTTCCAGGGCAAAATCGTAGGGAATATACGCGTGGACGGACAGAATGATCCGGTCCTTCGCGGAATCCTTCGGCAGGGAGAACGTGTCATCGCAGGAATAGCTCCAGTTGGCGGCATAGGCGGGAACCATCAGATAGCGGTTCGCGTTGTTTCCGCCCGAGGCCCGCACCGTGTCCACAAACACCTGATTCAGGTATACGATCCGCTCCATGGCCTTCCGGCATTCGCTGTACCGCGGATCGTACCACCATTCGTACTGGGTGCCGCTCAGCCGCGGCTCGTTCACGCACTCAAAAATCAGCCGCTCGTCCCAGGAGGCGAACTTCTCCGCCAGCTGGGACCAGATCGCCCGGACATAGGCCTCGGAGGTCTTCGCCTGGGCCTGGGAGGGATAATAGAACCCCGGCTCGTTGTCGTGATGAATGTTCAGGATCACGTACATTCCCCGGTCACGGGCCCAGGACGCCACCTCGTACACCCGGTCCAGCCACCGGGGATCGATGGTATAGGACGCGTCCACGTGATTATGCCAGCTCACGGGGATCCGCAGCGTCCGGAAACCCGCTGCGTGCACCGCCTCGATCAGCGCCTCCGTGGTCTTCTCGCGGCACCAGACGCTCTCGTAGTCCATCGGATCCCTGAGCCAGGGGCAGTTTACGGCGTCAAAGGCGTTCCCCAGGTTCCATCCGGCCTTCATGTCCCGGATCAGGGCCAGGCCCTCCGTCTCCGGAATCTCCCGGGAAGGGATTGTCAGATCCGGTATCACGATCTCCGCCGCCGCGGCTGCGCAGCCCACCGCCATCAGCAGGGCGCAGAGCAGCGCCGCCGCGCGCATCATTCTTTTTTTTCTCATGCTTCTCCGATCCTCCTGCACTCCATGTAAAACCGCTTTTCCTCCGCCTCGCCCATGGAAAAGGTCTTCCGGGGAAGAACGCCCAGCTTCTTCACGTCGCCGAAGAACGCGCCCTTGTCAATCTCCGGAAGGATAAATCCCACCGCGTCCTTCCGGCGCGCCAGCTTCCGCAGCGTCTCATCCCCGTGGATATAATCGATGGCCGCCTCCGGATGCTCCGAAAGGAACCAGTCCAGGAAGAGCTGGATCGTTTCGCAGGGAATCTGTCCCTCCGGATTTTCCACCACCACGGAATACTCATCCTGGCGGATCGCCATCCGGAAAGTATGCCCCTCTCCTTCCTCGGAAAGCGTCATCCCCCGGGCCGCCGCGTACTTCTCCCAGCTGTCGTACAGCTCCTCCGGCGTCGTCCCGGTAATCAGGCGGTGAATCGGCTCAAAGCGCAGCGCCTCATCGTGGATATTCTCGATTTCACAGAGGGCAAACCGGGCCGGATGATTCCGCCGGGCGTCCTCCGGAAGCGAATCCCGGATCCTGTTCCAGCAGGCCTTCGCGGTGGCCAGGGAATGATTTCCGTCCCCGACGGCCATCAGCAGCGGATGCTCGCCGGGATCTCCCCGGAGCGCCTGAAGCGCCCCCTCAACCGCCTCCAGATCCTCCGTGCTTTCCACGGCGTATCCTTCCAGACGGCCTCCGCCCTGCATCAGCTCAAATCCGTAGAGCTTCCGCAGCCGCTCCTTCTTCCCGTCCAGAGACTCCAGCAGGGTGCGGCCCGGATCGTCGATCAGCATCAGGATATGGCTCAGCTCCACCGGCGCGCCCTCCCGGATTTTCTGCCGGGGAGGAAGCCGCTCCGCGATGGTCTGCTCCGTGGGACGGACGGGCGGCAGCGTGCCCGCCGCGAAATCATATTCTTCCAGATCCACCGCGCCGACCAGCCCCAGGCGGGTGCCGGAGGCCGTGGTTCTCCTGAGAAAGACGAACCCCCGGGGCACTTCCGGCCGCAGCCATCCCCGGCGCAGATAATCCTTCATCGCCGCGTGGATGGCGGGAATCCGCTCCGCGCTCTCCCCCAGATAGCATTCCGGCAGCATCAGGCGCAGCGTCGAAGGGTTCTCCCCCACGAGGCGCTCCGTCTCCTCCCAGTACTCCGGCTGGGAGGTATACTGGTCGCAGGCGACGCAGGCCCAGGTTTCCGCCGGAATGCCTTCCGCCGGCAGCAGAATCTCCGTCGGATAAAACGGACTGTGAACTTCAGTCATGGAAACTCCCTCCTCGCGAAAAGCGCTGTCCGGGCTCCTGGAATCCGCCGCCCCGCGGACGGGGGGCGGCGCCTGCCGGCAGGGCCGGGTCACAGATCAAAGGTCACCTGAACGCAGCGGCTCAGAAAGCCCACCTCACTGATCTCCGCCGTCTCCTGTTCATATTCCCTGTCATAGCTCTGAAGCAGCACCTGCCGGTCGTTCAGCACCCGGATTTTCCGGAGAAATCTGTGGCCGTTGTAATTGACCAGCATCACAGCCCCGTCCACCGGGCTCTGGGCCGGAACGGTGAGCACCTCGTCCCCCTTCTGGATCCGGAAACCGCGCATGCTGTCGTCCGGCGCCAGATAACAGAACACCTTGTCGGGATTCGCCCCGGCGATGCGGCCATTCTCCACCGGGATGAGCCGGTGGCGGACAGGCTTCATGACCGCGTTCATCACCGGCACCCGCCGCAGAACGCTCTGCAGCGCGTCCAGCCAGACGCTGCCGGCCACGGTTTCGTCCTTGTCCTCCGAGGAGGCGACCACCTCCGCCTCCTTCTCCTTCTTTGGCGCCGCGGCCCGGGCCGCCAGGGACGGCGTGGCCGTCGCCAGATCCACCGTGGCGGCGATATCGTCCAGGGTGAATTCCGCCTCGTTCTGCTGTTTCAGGCCGATGGTCTTCAGAATCCTGCGGGCCTGGTCGTCCGCGATGATCCGGGTTCCCGCTTCCACGGCCATCAGATAGCTTTCACTGACGCCGCACTTTCTGGCCACCTGCTTCGGCGTCATCTTCTGCCGGATCCGCTCCGTGCGGATCAGATCTCCCAAACGGCTCATGATCCCTCCCGATTCCAGTCGCGGAATTTTAACCCTTAAGTCCCTGCTCCTGGCGCTCCATGTTTTCCACCACAACGTCGTAGATTTCCCCCTTGGAGGCGCAGTATTCCAGCACCTGCCAGGGCTCGTTGGTATGGAAATGGATTTTGATCAGCTCTTCATCGCCCACCGCCAGCAGGCAG
>CAMVDI010000056.1 GCA_947166205.1 uncultured Clostridia bacterium | reverse complement strand
ACCGGCATGGTCACCGGCTGCATGTCCATCCAGTTCTTCTCCGTGGGCGGGGTGTACAGCGTGACCCTGGAATACCGGAACGAGAAATTCTCGGAGGCCTGGGTACTGCGCTTCGCCCAGGATCTGTTCTCCGCGGCCGAGGGGCTGATGAGCGCCGGCAGCATCGGCGGCATCAGCCTGCTGACGGACGCGGACCGGGCCCTGCTCGCCTCCTTCAATGACACGAAGGTGCCCATGGACTTTGTCCCGGTACAGGATCAGATCCGCAGGCACGCCCAGGCGGATCCGGAGAAGACCGCGGTTCAGGCCGCCGGAAAGCGCCTCACCTTCCGCCAGCTGGATCTGATGAGCGACCGGCTGGCCCGGGTGCTGCTGGAAAGCGGCGCCGGAAGGGATCAGCTCATCGGCGTGCTCTTCGACCGGGAGGTCTGGGCCTGCGTGGCGGAGATCGCCGTGCTCAAGGCCGGCTCCGCCTTTGTGCCCTTTATCACGGAGTATCCGGACGACCGGATCGATTTCTGCATGCGGGACGGGGAAAGCCGCCTCCTGCTGACCCGGCGGGCCCAGACGGCCGGCCGGCGGCTTCAGGATCAGGGATACCGGGTTCTGACGCTGGAGGAAGCCTTCGGCACGGAGGACCTGGACGCCCTGGTTCCGGATCCCGCCTGGCGGATTCCCGAAGCGGAATGGGCCCCCGTCCGGCCGGAGGATCTGGCCTACTGCATCTATACCTCCGGTTCCACGGGGCGGCCCAAGGGCGTGATGATTGAGCACCTGAACATCGCCAATTATGTGCACCGGAACGAGAAATCCGTCGAGATCATGCATTACGCCGCCCCGGGCCGGGTCAGCCTGGCGCTGGCCTCCTTCTCCTTCGACGTTTCCGTGGTCGAGGCCTTCGTGCCGCTCTGCAACGGAAACACCGTGGTCATCGCCACGGAGGCGGAAATTCATGATCCTTCCCTTTTTGCCGCCCTGGTCCGGGGCAGCGGTGCCAACGGCATCACCTGCACGCCCACCTATCTGCTGAGCCTGCTGGAGATCCCGGAGAGCCGGGAGGCCATCCGTCAGCTGACCTTCTTCGACATCGGCGCGGAAGCCTTCCCGCGGCAGCTGTATGACCGCCTGCGGGAGCTGCGGGAGGACAGCGTCATCCTGAATGTGTACGGGCCCACGGAGTGCACCATGGGCTGCGCCGCGGCCCTGATGGCCGGCGGGCCCCAGGTCACCGTCGGGCCGCCCATCGCCAACACCGTCTTCTATGTGGCGGATACCTTCGGCAACGAGCTGCCTGTCGGGCTCCGGGGCGAGCTGATCATCTGCGGCGACCAGGTGGGCCGGGGCTATGTGAACCTGCCGGAGAAGAGCGCCGCCGCCTTCTTCACCCATGAGGGGCTCCGGGCCTACCACAGCGGGGACCTGGCCGGCTGGACAACCAGATCAAGCTGCGGGGCTTCCGGATCGAGCTGGATGAGATCGAAAAGGTCATGACCGAGTTCCCCGGCGTCTCCAGCAGCGCGGCCGCGGTGCGGAAGAACGGATCCGTGGAATATCTGGCGGGGTACTATACCGCGCAGAAGGAGATCCCGTCGGACCGGCTGAAGGAATTCATGCAGTCGAAGCTGCCGGAGTACATGGTGCCCGCGGTGCTGACGCGCCTGCCGGAGATGCCCATGACCAGCAACGGCAAGGTGAACCGGCGCGCGCTGCCGGAGCCGGATCTTCAGGCGCTGAAGGCGGAGTATATCCCCCCGCGGACGGAGACCGAAAAGGCCCTCTGCGGCGCCTTCGAGCGGACGCTGAAACTGGAGGAGGGCCGGGTGGGCCTGCTGGACGATTTCTTCGATCTGGGGGGCAACTCCCTGAAGGCTATGGTGGTGCTGTCGGAGGCGAAGGTCGAGGGCATGACCGCGGCGGACGTCTTCCAGCTGCGCACCCCCGGCGCCATCGCCAGGGCCCTGGAGGGCAGAATCCTGTCCGGAACCCTGGAGGAGCGGGAGGAAAGGGCCCGCCAGGTTCCCCACGATCTGACGCCGCTCCAGCTGCAGATGATCGACAATCAGCTGTTCCGGCCGGATTCCACCATGTGGAGCAACATGCATTTCCTGGCCCGCTTCGGCCCGGAGGTGGATCCGGAGCGGCTCTGCGCCGCGGTGAACGCGGCCCTGCGAAACCATCCCGGCCTGTCCGTGGCCTTCTTCTTCGACGAGAACAACGATCTGAAGCAGAAGTACGTGCCCGGGCTTCTCCCGGAGGTGGAGGTGCGGGATATCCTGCCCCAGACCGAGGACGCCCTGGGCGACATCCTGGTGGTTCCCTTCCGGCGTGTGCTGAACGCCTGCCTGTGCAAGGTGAATGTCTTCCGGGGGCGGAAGGGCTGCTATCTGTTCTTCGACGTGCATCATCTGCTGATGGACGGCGGTTCCCTGAGCGTGATCCTCTCGGACGTGATGAACGCGTACTTCGGCCGGGAGATGAAAAAGGATTATTACTTCGCCCTGCTGGAGGAGCAGGAGGAGCGCGTCCGGCGGGGGCTCACCGAGGCGGACCGGGCCTATTTCCGGGATCATTACGCCGAGGACGACTGGTGCATCATTCCGGAGCCGGATCACGGGGACGGAAACATCAATCAGGCCGGCCGGATCCGCAGGCTGGGCTTCAGCGCGGATCAGGTCAGGGAGGCCGAGGAATACTGGGGCGTGTCCCATTCCGTGATGGCCATCAGCGCCGGGCTGCTGGCCCTCTCCCGGTTCACGGGAAGGAAGCATGTGCTTATCAACTGGATCTTCAACAACCGGCTGTCCCCGGAGGCGGAGAACGTGGTGGGCATGCTGATCCGCAACGTTCCCGCCGCCGCCCGGATGGAAAACATCAGCTCCCTGCGGGAGCTTCTGCGGTCCGTGAAGGAACAGGTTGCGGACGGAATCGCCCACAGCGGATGGGATTTCATGTCGGAAACCCGCGAGCCCTATGTGAACGACTGTATGGAGGTGAACCTGCAGCTGGGCATCAACGCAGACGAGCTGGATGAGCTGCCCCACGAGTTCATCGAACTGGCGGATGAGTTCAGCGCGGCCGGCGCCCGGATGGAGATGGAGCTGCTGGAGAACGAATACGGCGACGGCGGTTTCGACTCCGAGATGGAGTACGCCGAGGGCCTGTTCGACCGGGAGCGGATGGAAGCCTTCCACGATCTGTATGTCAGCATTCTGGAATCCATCGTCCGGAAGGAAGAGGCGTAAGCGGCGCCCGCGGGGCGAAAGCCCTTCCTGCCGGAAGCCCGGCGCCAGCCGCCCGAGCGGGGCAAACGGTACTCTGCGCCGGGGCGCGAAAAAAAGGATCTCCCGAAAGGGAGGTCCTTTTTTTGCGGGGAGCTCAGTCTTCCAAAGCTCCGATCTCCGCCAGGCCCCGGCGGCCCAGTTCCGTCATGCGGCGGCAGTATTCGTCGCTGCGCTGCTGGATATCGTCCTGATAGACCTCAAGCTCCGGCATGGAGACGGCGAAGAAGTCGTATCCCACCTTGTCAAAGATGTGCCGCTGGCCGAAGATAATCAGCTGATGGAAGGATTTCCGGGCCTTCTCATCATCCCCGAGGGCGTGGAAGGCCAGTCCCTGCCAGTAGATGTAGTCGGAGGGCTGATCGTTGTAGTACCGCACGGGTTCCGGCTCCTGGGATCCTTCCGCCGCCCGGGTAAAGCAGTCCCGGGCTTTTTCCCTGTCCCCCATTCTCCGGTACGCCTCGCCCATCAGGTAGTAGGCCCGGTTGTCCGGCACGTTGTCCAGCTTCCCCTCCCCCAGATTCGGGGGATAGGATAGCGTCCGCTCCGCGAAGGCGGCGGCCTCGGGGAGCCTGTTTTCGGAGAGGGCCTGTTCCGCCAGGGCGAACAGGGCGGTCTTGTATTCGTCCGCCACCTTGCCTTCCCCGCCCTCCCAGACGTGGAAGGTATAGCCCATCAGCAGGCTGAGGGCTTTTTCATGCTGCCCGTCGGCGTTCAGCAGGCTCACATAGGCAAGCATCAGCGCGTACCGGTCCGCCAGGAGTTCCTCCCGCGCCTCCAGCAGGGCCAGCCGCTCCTTCACGGGGCGGCCCAGGCGCTTCAGCAGCTGATCCTGTTCCAGAAGGAAGCGGCTGTTCCCCGGCTCCAGCCGGACGGCCTCCGCGATTTCCGGCCAGGCCAGGCTCCGGTCCCCGTGGTTGTAATACGCGATGGACAGGCAGCGGTGCGCCGGAGCCAGGTCCGGCTTTTCCTCCGCGGCCCTGCGCCAGTGGAAGACCGCCCGGTCGTACTGCTTTTTGTCGTAGAGCAGCTCTCCCAGATAATAGTGCGCCATGGGAGCCGCCCTTCCCGCGGCCTCCAGGGTCTCCGCCGCCTCCTTCAGGATCAGGTATTCGGTCAGCCGGTTCGGGAAGCACCAGCCGGGATCCGCCTCTTCCCCGGCGGCGAAGGAATCCAGGGCGGACGCCCGGTTCAGCCGGCGCTCCGCGTATCCCCGGGCGTAGCGGAGCATCGGGCTGTCCGCCGGGGACTGATCCAGGATCCGAAGGACATCCTCACAGCAGCCGAAGCTGATGAACTCACAGGCCAGGTTCAGCAGATTTTCGGTCCGCCCGCCCATGGCTTTCACGCAGGCTTCCGCGCCCCGCTGGCGATAGATCAGGCCGAAGTACAGGGGATCAAGGGCCAGGCTTTCCCGCAGGAAGGCCTCCAGCTCCGCCTTCCGATCCGGCATTCCCGCCAGGATCGCCGCCTTCAGGCTGCGGGTTTTCATATTGTGCCACCCGCGGACCAGGCTTTCATCCGCAAACTGCAGCGCCTGCTCCGGCAGGCCCTGTTTCAGGCAGATACAGGCCAGATGATGGAAGGCCGGCCCCGCCGTTTCCGCGCTCCAGGCCGCCTTGGCGAAGGCGTCATAGGCCTTCTCCGGCTGGCCGGACAGCTCGAGGGCCAGGCCCAGGTTGAAGTACGGCTCCCCCGCGTAGGGGTTGGGGTTGCGCCAGGTCTGTTTCCGGACCGCGGCCTCAAAGTACGGGATGCTCTCCGGGATACAGGCGTTCCGCAGCAGCCAGAGGCCCATGGCGTTGTTCAGCCGGACATCGGTGGGATCCCGGCGCAGGCCCTCAAGATAGTAGTCCGCGGGCTGGAAGGCCGCGTGGCGGTACTGCTCCAGATGCTGCCCCGCCAGATAGAGTTCCTCCGCGGACCGCAGCTCCCCGGGGGCCTTCAGCGCCTCCGCCGCCTCGGGGATGGGCTGGTTCCTCCGGATATACTCCCGGTATTCGCAGAGGGTCCTCCCCGTCCCGTCCAGGACGGTCACGGTATAGTCCCGCAGCGGACCCACCGTATCCGTGAAAGCGGCCCTGGGCGAAAGGTCGGTCTTTTTCCGGTAGACTTCCCTGCCCTCCGCCCGGATCACGAGCTCCGCGCCGGGATACTCCCCGGTGGCGTATACCTTGATCCTGGCTCCCCGGGCCGCCCTTCCCGGGGCTCCGGCTTCCGCCCCGTCCGCGAAGGGATCCGGGGCGATGGGGTTTCCGTCCCCGTCCAGCGCCTCCACTCCCACCGCCGCGTCCTTCGTCGCGTTGCAGACCCGGCCCACGGTCTTGTAGGGCATGAAGTACTGGACAAAGGTCTTTTCCTCCATGGGCTTCAGCCAGGTGAAGTCCGGCTGGTTGTCGCAGTAGACGCCGGTCATCAGCTCGATATAGGGGCCGTCCTCGTCCGTCAGGTTCCGGTCCCAGGTCCGGCCGAAATCTCCGCATCCCCAGGTCCACTGCTTCTTGCCCGGGCTCACGTGATGATCCGCCACGTGGAGCAGGCCCGCGTCCCGGCTCTCGTCAAAATTCCCGACGAAATCGAAGTCCGAGTGCGCGGCCATATAGGAGGTGGGAACCCGGATGTTCCGATACCGGGAGATATCCACCCCCGCGGAATAGTCCGCCTTGTAGTATTCCCCCGTGGCGATGGGGAAGGTGCTGACGGCGCGCTTTCCGTGATCCATGACCGCGTTCACGTCCGGCGGGAAAACGGAGAAGGTGCTCTCGTTCACGGAGACCGCCGGGTTCGCCCACCAGAGAAAGGTCTGGGGATAATCCGTGGGATTGAAAAGCCTGCCCCGGATCTCGATATAGGCCTTTCCCGGATACAGGGTGATGGCGGCGTTTCCCTTCGTTCCGTTGATCCGGTCGGTCTCGCCCACGGTGACGGTGGCGGAACCGTCCGGGTTTTCCCGGAAGACGCAGTCCACGGGCATGAAGGTGGAGGGCCGGTGATGCTGGGGCCAGTTGAACTCGATGCCCCCGCTGATCCACGGCCCGGCCAGGCCCACCAGCGCCGGCTTGATCACGTGATTGAAGTACACAAAATCGTAGCCGTTGGTCTTGTCATAGGCCCGCTGGATCCGCCCGCCCAGCTCCGGCAGGATCATCACATAGAGATACTCGTTTTCAAGGATGACCGCCCGGTAATCCGCGTCCTCCCGGGTGTCGCTGATCTTTTCCGTCACGGGCAGCGGGTAGACCTTGCCCGTGGAGCCCTGATAGGCCCGCTTTTCGATAAACAGCGGATTTTTCTCCGGAGTCCCCGCCCGATAGGTGGGAAAGGTGACAACCTGCTCATATACCTGAACCTTGTTCATCCTGGCTCCTTCCTCCTTCAGGGATGGTTTGTCTGGAGAGGATTGTACCATGTTTTCCGGCTGAGGGAAAGGTTCCTGGAGGCTGTTTGTTTTTTTTGCCGCGCGGTCCGCGCCGTTTTTCCGCGCGGCGCGGAAGAATACTTTTCTTCCGCCGCCTGCCCGCCGGATTCGGCTTCCGGCGGTTTCCGTGTTTCTTTTTCTTCCGGAACTGCCGGCGAAAGTTTCTCTTCCGGTATTCCCGCCTCCTGTGGTATAATCCGCCTGTCCGTATCCGCGGCTTCGCGGGCTGGCTTTCAGAGGAAAGCCGCGCTTCGCGGGCTGGCTTTTCAGAGGAAAGCCGCGGCTTTGCGGCCAGGCTTTCCGGAAGGAAGCCGAGGCTTTGCGGACAAGCTTTTCAGAAAAAGGAGAAAGCCGGAATGAAGATGGCAGACTTTGGATTCCGCCGGGGCGTGAATCTGGGAGGATGGCTCTCCCAATGCGATTATTCCCGGGAGAGAATGGATCATTTCATCACGGAGAAGGATTTTGACACGATCGCGTCCTGGGGGCTGGATCATGTCCGGCTGCCCGTGGACTACAACGTGTTTGAGACGGAGAGCGGCGCGTATCTGGAGGATGGATTCCGCCGCGTGGAGCAGGCCCTGGCCTGGGCCGGAGCCCGGGGGCTGAAGCTGGTGCTCGATCTGCACAAGACCTGCGGCTTCTCCTTCGACAAGGGGGAGCGGCAGACAGGCTTTTTCGACAGTCCCGCCCTGCAGGACCGCTTCTGCCGGCTCTGGGAGGAGTTCGCCCGCCGGTTCTATGATCCGAAGAACGTGGCCTTTGAGCTGCTGAACGAGGTGACGGACCGGGATTATATCGGGCGGTGGAACCGGATCGCCGGGGATTGCGTCGCCCGGATCCGTCCCCTGGCCCCGGAGGCCCTGATCCTGATCGGCAGCTACTGGAACAACAGCGCCGAGGCCGTGAAGGATCTGGATGCCCCGGCGGACAGCCGGGTGATCTACAATTTCCACTGCTACGCCCCGATGCCCTTCACCCATCAGGGAGCGTACTGGGTGGACAGCCTGGACCGGAGCGTCCGGATCAGCTTTGCGGAATCCGGAACCACGGAGGCGTATTTTGAGGAGCTCTTCGCCTCCGCCATCGAGGCCGCAGAGAAGAACGGCACCTGCCTCTACTGCGGGGAATACGGCGTGATCGAAGAGGCCACGCCGGAGGATACGGTCCGATGGTACCGGACGATTCACGCCGTGCTGGAGCGGCACGGCATCTCCCGGGCCGCCTGGAGCTACCGGCAGATGAATTTCGGGCTCAGCGACCCCCGGCTCGACGGCGTCCGGGAGGAACTGATCCCCCTTCTCTGACGGGCATCCTGCCCCCGGCAGGTTTTCCCGCCCGGCGCAAACAGAAAGGCAGGCTGCGTTCAGCAGCCTGCCTTTCGTCTGCCCTTTTCGCGGGCATCTCCGCCTTTCGGCCGGTTTACGCCTTGGTGGAATCGTCAGGATTCACATGGATCACCGGAACCTCCGGCTCCTTCTCATGCTCCTCCAGATCCTCGAGGATCTCCTTGCTCTGATCCACCGGAGCCGGCTCCTCCGCGGCTTCCTCCGCAGGCGCGTCCGCGGCGTTGTCCGCCGGGTCATCCTCCTCCGAAACCGCTGCGAACACCCGGTCGATCTCCTCCCGGACAGACTTCGCGGCGGTAGCGGCGGCATCCGCCGCCTTCTGGACCACATCCTCGGCCGTGACGGTCTTCCCGTTCGCCTCCAGCCGGACATTATAGCCCAGCAGCGGAGCGGCGATCATGCCGGCGATGCCCATCCGGGGCGCAGCCAGCAGGGCGGGAAGGCACAGCAGGCTGGGGATGTCCGCGACAGCTTCGCCGTTCTTCTCGACCTTGAGACGATACTGGGTCAGATAATCAAAGATATTCCTGTTTTCCATTTCTGCATACCTCCTTGTCAGTTCTGGCGGGCGGTTCCGCCCCGTACCTCACGGTACATGCGTATGATACCGCGCCTGGGAAGGAAATAAAAGGACCGAAACAGGAAAATACCCCCGGTTATTTCACCGTAAAAAGAAAAACGCAGGGTCCCTCTCTGCCATACCGCACGCAGGGAATGCGCCAGGGCTGCGCCTTGGACGCGTCCCCGCCCCCGGCCTGTCCGTTTCGCTCCGCATTTTGCCCTTCCTGCCCCTTCTCATCCTCCCGATTTCATGGTATGATGTATTTGGTTAGGTTTGGGTTTCTTCGGGGCCCGCCGCCCGTAGGGCGGCGCTCAGAATCCCGCGGCGGACGCCCGCCGCAGCGAGGTGAATTTATGCGAATATCGGATGCAATCATTCTTCTGGGCGGGGTCGCCATGTTCCTTTACGGAATGTCCCTGATGGGCGACAGCCTGAAGAAGGTGGCCGGCAACAAACTGGAGCTGATCCTGTTCCGGCTGTCCAGCACGCCCCTCCGGGGCATTCTGCTGGGGCTGGGAGTCACCGCGGTCATTCAGTCGTCCAGTGCCACCAGCGTCATGGCGGTCGGCTTCGTCAACTCCGCGATGATGAAGCTGAAACAGGCCATCGCGGTGATCATGGGCGCCGTCATCGGAACCAGCGTCACCGGCTGGATCATCTGTCTCTCGGATCTGGGCGGGGGCGGCTCTTCGGCCCTGTCCCTGCTCTCGACGGAGACCATCAGCGCCGTGACCGCGATCATCGGCATTCTGCTCCACATGATCGCGAAGAAGAAGTCCCTGGTTCATACGGGAGATATCCTGCTGGGCTTCGCTGTGCTGATGTTCGGCATGAAGACCATGAGCGGCGCCGTGGAAGGCCTGAAGGAGAGCCCGGCGTTCATCTCCATGATCACCAGCTTCTCCCATCCGCTTCTGGGGGTCCTGATCGGAATCGTGATCACCGCCATTCTTCAGAGCGCCTCCGCCTCCGTCGGTATTCTGCAGGTGCTGTCCACCACCGGGCTCATCACCTTTGACAAGGCGCTGCCCATGCTGCTGGGCATCGCGGTGGGCGCCTCCGTGCCCGTGCTGCTGTCCGGCGTCGGCTCCTCCGTCAACGGAAAGCGGACCGCCCTCTCCTACCTGGTTATCGAGGTGATCCGCAGCGCGCTGTTCGCGCTTGTCTTCTACGGGCTGAACGCCTTTTTCGCCTTCCCGTTCATGAACATGACCATGAACATGTTCTCGATCGCGCTGCTGAACTCCGCCTTCCGTCTCATCACGGTGGCCTTGCTGGCGCCCCTGATCCCGCTGATCGAAAAGCTGGTGACGCTCCTGGTTCCCTCCGATCCTGTGGAGGAGGCGGAGCTGGGCGACATGAACCGGCTGGAGGAGCGCTTCCTGGCGTATCCGACCCTGGCGGTTGAGCAGACCCGGCTGACGATGAACAAGATGGCGGAGCTGACGGAACGGTCGCTGCGGGGCGCGGTGGAGCTGCTGAACAATTAC
>CAMVDI010000055.1 GCA_947166205.1 uncultured Clostridia bacterium | reverse complement strand
TGGGACTCCAGCTGCTGCCCCACAGGGACGGCGTGGAGGGATTCTACCTGTGCAGAATGCGGCGGAAAGAGAACGGATGAAGACGGAACTGACGGGCCTGACCCCGGAGGAGATGACGGAATGGGCCCGGGAGGCGGGGATGCCTGCCTTCCGGGGAAAACAGATTTTCCGATGGATCCACCGGGGCCGGGATTTTGACGAAATGAGCGACCTGCCCGCCGGGCTGCGGGCCTCCCTGGGGGAAACCGCCGTCGCCCGGCCGGCGAAGATCCTGCTGGAGCGGGTCAGCGGGCTGGACGGGACGGTGAAGTTCCTGTTCGGCCTGGAAGACGGCAACTGCGTGGAAGGCGTGCTCATGAAATACCACTACGGGTACAGCCTCTGCATATCCACCCAGGTGGGGTGCCGGATGGGATGCCGGTTCTGCGCCTCCACGCTGGAAGGCTGCGTGCGGAACCTGACGGCGGGGGAGATGCTGGGCGAGGTGCTGGCGGCCAACCGGTACCTGCGGGAGAAGACCGCCGGGGAGATTCCGGAGACGGAGGCGCCGCGGGTGAGCCACGTGGTGCTCATGGGCAGCGGCGAACCGCTGGACAACTACGACCAGGTTCTGCGCTTTCTGCGGCTGCTGCGGGAGCCGGAGGGCATCCGGATCAGCCTGCGGAACGTGAGCCTGAGCACCTGCGGGCTGGTGCCCGAAATGAAGCGGCTGGCGGCGGAGAAGCTGCCGGTCACCCTTTGCGTATCCCTCCACGCGCCGAACGATGAGATCCGGCGGAAGCTGATGCCCATCGCGAACCGGTACGCCATGGACGGGATCCTGGAGGCCTGCCGGGAATACATCCGGGCCACCGGGCGCCGGGTGATCTTTGAATACGCCCTGACCGAGGGGATCAACAGCGGCGAGGAGCACGCCCGGGAGCTGGCCTCCCGGCTGCGGGGCATGCAGTGCCATGTGAACCTGATCCCCCTGAACGACGTTCCGGAGCGGGACCTGAAGGGCGTGACGGAGAAGACGGTGAGACGCTTCCTGAAGACCCTGGAGGAGGAACATATCTCCGCCACCCGGCGGCGGGAGATGGGCGATGATATCGAGGGCGCCTGCGGGCAGCTCCGCAGGATGACGGCCCGGGAAAAAGAGAGAAACAGGACTGGGGAATAAGCATGCACAAGTTTAAGATCAGCAGCCTGGCAGCCCGGAGAATGCTGGGCCTGGAGAGCGAAAAGCCGGAGACCGCCCCGGAGAAGACGCCGGACAGCGCGGAAAAGGCTCCGGAGGAGGAGAAGAACCTCTTCCTGAAGATCGTCTCCAGGACGGATGTGGGCCTGGTCCGGAAGAACAATCAGGACGCTGTGATTCTGGGCGGAGGCATCCTGGGCGTGGCGGACGGAATGGGCGGACACCGGGGCGGGGAAACCGCCTCCGCGGGCGCCCGGGACGGCATGCTGAAGGCCCTGGAAGGGAAAACGCCTTCCCGGGAGACGCTGGAGGCCGCCGTCGAGGAGGTCAACCTGGCCCTGTGGAACCGGCAGGAGGAAGAGGAGAACCTCTCCGGGATGGGCACCACGCTGAGCGTCATGTGGGCTTCCGAGGAAAAAATGCTGATCGCCCATGTGGGGGACAGCCGGATCTATCTGCTGCGGGAGGGGGTTCTCCGGCAGGTGACCCGGGACCACTCCATGGTGGCGGATATGGTCCGCAGGGGAATCCTCACCGAGGAACAGGCCGCCACGCACCCGATGCGGAACTATATCACCCGGGCGGTGGGCACGGAGCCTTCGATCCAGACCGATCTGCTGGCCCTGGAAAGGCAGCCGGGGGACCGCTGGCTGATCTGCTCGGACGGCCTGCACGGGCTGCTGAGCAAGGAGGAGCTGCGGGAGCTCATGGCCGGGGAAGACCTGGACGAGGCGGCGGACCAGATGATGCGGGAAGCGCTGGACCGGGGAGGAAGGGACAATATCACGCTGGTGCTGGCCCTGGATGAGTCGCCGAAGGACGGGGAGGTGGCCGGATGATCGGAAAGATCCTCGAATCGCGGTACCGGCTGACGGAGCAGATCGGCATGGGCGGCATGGCCATCGTCTACAAGGCTCTGGATCTTCGGACGGGGCACAACGTGGCCGTCAAGGTGCTCCGGCCCGAATTCAACGAGGACGCGGAATTCGTATCCAGGTTTCAGCGGGAAGCGGAAGCGGCCCGGAAGATGACCCACTACAATATCGTGAACCTGCTGGACGTGGGCATGGAAGGGGAAAACCGCTACCTGGTCATGGAATATGTGCAGGGCAAGACCCTGAAGACGGTGATTCAGGAGCGGGGGCGCATCAGCTCGCCCCTGGCCTGCCAGATCACGATCCGGATCCTCAGCGCCCTGGAGCACGCTCACCGGAACGGCATCGTGCACAGGGACATCAAACCGCAGAATATTCTGGTGCACGCGGACGGGCACATCAAGGTGGCGGACTTCGGCATCGCCCGGATCGCCGACTCTGCGACCCTGAGCAAGGGCGACATGGTCATGGGGTCCGTGCACTATTTCTCCCCGGAGCAGGCGCGGGGCGAGCCGGCCACGGCGGCCAGCGACCTGTATTCCACCGGCGTGGTGCTCTATGAGATGCTGACGGGCCGGGTTCCCTTCGACGGGGAGAATCCGGTGGCGGTGGCCATGCAGCACCTGCACGCCCAGCCCATCCCCATCCAGACCTTCTCGCCGGACGTTCCGCCCTCCGTGGTGGCCGTATGCATGCGGGCCATGGAGAAGAACCCGGCCCTCCGGTACCATTCCGCCCGGGAAATGGCGGCGGATCTGCGCGCCGCGCTGGAGGAAAGGCCGGAGCCGCGGACGGTTCCCATCGATCCGAACGTCGAGGTCCGTCAGCCCAAGCCCTATCTTCGGGACGAGAAGGCGCCGGTCCAGACCGGAAGACACAGAAAAAGCAGAATCCGGAACCGCCGGGGGCTGCGCGTGGCGCTGAGCGTTCTCACGGCCCTGGCCGCGGGCTTCGGCCTGTTCTTCGGCATTCAGGGGCTGCTGAACCGGTACTCTTCCACGGTATCCGTTCCCTATGTGGAAGGCATGGACCGGGACGCCGCCGTCAAGCGGCTGACCGATCTGGGGCTGACGGTGGTGGAGCGGGAAACCTCCTCCACCCAGTACGCGGAGGGGGTTGTGATTAACCAGGTTCCCCGCGCGGGCGAGACCGTTCAGCGGAGCAGGGAACCCATCTCCCTGCTGATCTCCGCCGGCCAGCTGAAGCAGGAAATGCCCTCGCTGGCGGGCTCCTCCCTGTCCGACGCGATGACCCTGCTGAAGAGCCTGGGGCTGGAGAACGTCATTCAGGCGCAGGTCAACTCCCGGGATCAGGCGATCGACACGGTGGTCTCCACCTCTCCCCAGCCGGGAGAGCCGGTGGACGCGACCACCCTGATCACCCTGTCCGTCAGCCGCGGGGATGCCATCGTGCCGGACCTGTACCGGATGACGCTGCCGGAGGCGGAAAGATACGTCATGGACAGCCAGCTGACCTTTGACCCCGTGCTGAACTACGCTGACACGGAGGACAGGGGCCTGCACGGTCTGGTCGCCGCCCAGAGCCCCCAGTCCGACGCCCACGTGACGCTGGACCAGAAGATCTCGCTGACCCTGTTCCGCTGCGAAGAGGCGGTTCACCGGGTTCAGCTGGAAATCACGCTGCCGGAGGGCAGCCAGGACACTTCCATCCGGATTACGGCCAGGGCCCCCGGTTCCTCCGTGGACTGGGTGATCAAATCCTATACCTGCTCGCCGAAGCCGGACCGGAAGGAAACCGTGCCCCTGGAGCTGCCGGACGGACGGAGCTACACATGCCTGGTCTATCTGGACAACGTCATGGGCCAGCCCATTGAGATCGAGGGAACCGATGGAGTATAAGCAGGGAGTGATCCTCCGGGGGGTCGGCAGCTTCTACACCGCGGCCGAGGACGGAACGGAGCGGGAATGGGTGCTGCGGGCGAAGAAGAAATTCCGCCGGGAGCGCCTGACCCCGCTGCCGGGGGACCGGATCCTCTTCTCCCCCGGGGAAGGGGAGGAGCACGGATGGATCGAGGAAATCCTTCCCCGGACCAGCCTGTGCCTGCGGCCGCCGGTGGCCAACGCGGAAACCCTGGTCATCGTTCTGGCGCCGGAACCGGAGCCCGACCTTCTGCTGACGGACCGGATGATCGCCCGGGCCTTCGCCCAGGGGATGAAGGTGATTCTGGCGGTCAACAAGACCGACCTGGACGGCGGGCTGGCCTCCCGGATCCGGGAGGAATACCGGGGCGCCGGGGTGCCGGTATACCCGGTCTCCGCCCGGGAGGGCACCGGGCTGGAGGCGCTGACGGAAGCCATGAGGGGATCCCTGTGCTGCCTGTCCGGACAGAGCGGCGCCGGCAAGAGCAGCCTGCTGAACGCGATTCTGGGGCTGCGGCTGGAGACCGGGGAAATCTCCAGAAAGATCGCCCGGGGGAAGAACACGACCCGGCACGTGGAGCTGATCCGGCGGAACGGGCTCCGGGTGATGGACACGGCGGGGTTCTCCCTGCTGGAGGCGGAAAGAAATCTGGCGCCGGAGGCGCTGAAGGAACGGTATCCGGAGTTCCTGCCCTATGAGGGGAAATGCCGTTTTCACGAATGCCTGCACGACCGGGAGCCCGGATGCGCCGTGGCAGGGGCCGCGGGGACGGGAGACATTCATCCCGCCCGGTGGGAGAGATACCGGGCACTGCTGGCAGAAATCCGGGAGGCCTGGAGGAACAGATATGATTAAGATTGCGCCGAGTATTCTGGCAGCCGATGTGCTGAACCTGGAGCGGGACGCCCGCCGGATGATGGAGGCCGGGGCGGACTGGCTGCATGTGGACGTGATGGACGCCCAGTTTGTCCACAACCTGGCCTTCTCCCCGGAGGTGGTGCGGCGGCTGCACGAAATCACCGCCGTGCCGCTGGACGTTCATCTGATGATGGATCATCCGGAAAGATACCTGGATGTGTTTCTGGATGCCGGGGCGGACATCCTGACGATTCACGCGGAGGTGGCGGGGGATATCCCCGCCATGCTGGACAAGATCCGCCGGCGTGGCGCGCGGGCGGGGCTGGCGCTCCGGCCGGGAACGGGACTGAGCGCGGTCATGCCCTTCCTGCCCCACGCGGACATGATCCTGACCATGACCGTTGAGCCGGGCTTCGGCGGCCAGGCCCTGAACCCGGCCGTGCCCCCGAAGATCGCCGAGCTGCGGTCCCGGGGCTATACCGGGGAGATCGAGGCCGACGGCGGCATCCGGGAGCAGAACCTGCAGACCCTGATCGATCAGGGCCTGAGCGTGGCCGTCATGGGCACCGCCATGTACAGGGACAGCGACCCCGCCGCCCTGATGCGGCGGCTGCACGGGATGGAATCAAGATGACGCAGGATACGATCGCGGCCATTGCCACGCCGCCGGGGGAGGGCGGCATCGGGATCATCCGGATCAGCGGGCCCGGGGCGGAGGAAATCCTCCGGAAGGTGTTCCGCCCCGCCGGGGGCGCGGGGACGCCCTGGGAGAGCCACAGGATGACCTACGGATTTCTGCGGGACGGTGCGGAAACCCTGGACGAGGGCATGGCCGTTCTGATGCGGGCGCCCCGGAGCTATACCCGGGAGGACGTGGCGGAAATCCAGCTGCACGGAGGCAGCTATGTGCTGGGAAAGGCGCTGGAAATCTGCCTGAGGGCCGGCGCCCGGCTGGCGGCGCCGGGGGAGTTTACCCGGCGGGCGTTTCTGAACGGAAGGATCGACCTGAGCCGGGCGGAGGCGGTGATGAGCCTGATTTCCGCCCGGAGCGGGCAGGAGCACCGGGCCGCGGTCCGGGAGATGGAGGGCGGCGTGACCGCCTTCGTGCGCGGGGCGGCGGACCGGCTGTATGAGATTCAGGCGGGGCTGGCCGCCTGCGTGGATTATCCGGAGGAAATCTCCGAGGAGGAAGGAGCCGCGGAGATGATTCCGCGGCTGGAGAGCCTGATCGCCTGGCTGAAGGACGCCATCTCGGAACGGGATTCCCGGCTGATCCATCAGGGGCTGAGAACCGCGCTGACCGGAAGGCCCAACGTGGGGAAGAGCAGCCTGCTGAACGCCCTGCTGGGGGAGGACAGAGCCATTGTGACGGCGGTTCCGGGAACGACCCGGGACCTGGTGACCGGGGAGATGAACCTGGACGGGATCCGGGTGATTCTGACGGACACGGCGGGCCTGCGGGAAGCCGGGGACGAGGCGGAGCGCATCGGGGTGGAGAGATCCCGGAAGGCCATGGCCGAGGCGGACGCCGTGCTGCTGGTGCTGGACGGTTCCGAACCCCTGCAGGAGGGGGAGGCGGAGCTGATCCGCCGGCTGCCGGAGAACGCCGCGATCGTTCTCAACAAGCGGGATCTGGGGGAGAAGCTGGAGCTGCCGGCGGAGGCGGAAGGAAGAACCGTGATCCGCTGCTCCGCCCGGGAGCCGGAGAGCCTGGGGGAAATCCGGAGCTATCTGCGCCGGTTTACGGCCGTATCCGACCGGATGGCCGTGACCCAGCCCCGGCATCTGGACGCGCTGCGCAGGGCACTGGGCTTTCTGGAATCCGCCCTGGAGACTGCAAGAACCCTGCCGCCGGACCTGGCCGCCACGGATCTGGAAAGCGCCCAGGCCTGCCTGGGGGAGATCACGGGAGACCGGGTGGACGAGAAGCTGCTGGATCTGGTTTTCAGCCGCTTCTGCGTCGGAAAATAAAAGGATATGAGCGTGAAGCAATGGATACGAACAGTCAACAGAAAGTGATCCGCGGACGGGACAGCGTCCTGCGGATTTCCTCCCTGATGGAGAAGCTGGGCATGGAGCGCCCCCTGATCGTGGGATCCGGAAAGCTGATCCCGAAGCTGCGCCGGGGGGAAGCCCTGAAGGAGGCGCCGGAGTTCTCCGGATATCATCCGAACCCGGATCTGAAGGACGCAGAGGGCGGCGTGCGGGCCTTTGAGGCGAACCGGTGCGACAGCCTGATTTCCATCGGGGGCGGCTCCGCCATGGATACGGCCAAGGCCGTGAAGGCCTGGCTCTGCGCCGGAAGCGCGGAGGGCGTCCGGCGGGGAGAGCTGAGCGACAGGGACGTGAAGCACATCGCGATTCCCGGCACCGCCGGCAGCGGCGCGGAGGCCACAGCCAACGGCGTGCTGTACGAGGGGGACCGGAAGATCAGCATCGGGCACCCCAGCCTGCGGCCGGAGGGCGTGATCCTGGATCCCGCGCTGCTGGACAGCCTGCCGGATTATCACAAAAAAGCCAGCGCCCTGGACGCCCTGAGCCAGGGGATCGAGAGCTACTGGTCCAGGGCCGCCACGGAGGAGAGCCGGGTCAACGCCTGGCTGGCCATCCTGGGGGTGCTGGACAATATCCGCCCGTACCTGGCGGGGGACCCTCACGCGGCCGGGGAGATGATGGACGCCGCCTACGAGAGCGGGAAGGCCATCTTCCGGACCCGCACCACCGCGGCCCACGCCATGAGCTATCAGCTGACAAAGAAGCTGGGCCTTGCCCACGGCCACGCCTGCATGCTGACGCTGCCCGTGCTGTGGGACCGGATGTGCGCGGAGGAGGCGATGATGCCGCTGATGCGGGAGCTGGCCTCCCGGATCCGGCTGGGAGATCCCCGGATGGGCTCCCGGCTGCTGCGGGGGCTGATGATCGACCTGGGCATGGAGGCGCCGGCCATGCCGGACGAGGAGACGCTGGCGCGCATGACGGAGGCGGTGGACCCGGACAGGCTGGGGAACCACCCCCTTCCCATGAGCAGCAAGGAAATCGCCTGGGTTTACAGGCAGGCTTTCCGGCCGGTTTCCGGACCGGAGAGGCAGGCCTGCGCCGATATCTGGAAATACTACGGGAGCTGAGACGGGAGGGGGAAGAACCGTGGCAAGGCGCAAAAAAACGGAAAGCGAAAGCCGGGAAATCCCGGGAATCCTGGAGGGGGAGATCTGGTACCTGGATCCGGAGAAGGCCGGAAGCGGGTCCCGGGAGATGCGGGAGACGGCGGAGAAGATCAGCGGCATGACCCTCGTCGATCCGGAACCGCCGAAAGCCACGGGAAACGAAGGACACCGGGCCCGGCTGCGGGAACGCTTCCGGGCCAGACAGGGATTTGACGGCTTCAGCGACCACGAGATTCTGGAGCTGCTGCTGACCTACGGCGCCCCCCGGAGGGACACGAAGAAGCTGGCGAAGGGACTGCTGGATACCTTCGGATCCCTGAAGGGCGTTTTCGAGGCGAAGCCGGAACAGCTGATGAAGGTGGACGGCGTGGGCGAGGTCCAGGGGACGCTGATCTCCATGGTGCTGCCCCTGACCCGGGTCTGCGCCAGGTGCGAGATGGACAGTCCCGAGCAGATCACCAACCGGCGGGATCTGGAAAGCTACTGCCGAAGCCTGCTGCTGGGCAAACGGATCGAGGAGTTCTGGGTGATCTGCGTCAACGCCCAGTGCCGGGTGCTGGGACGCCAGATCATCTCCTCCGGATCCCTGAGCGAGGTCAGCGCCTATCCGCGCCTGGTCATGGAGGCGGTCATCACCTACAACGCCCACAGCGTGTTCTTCTGTCACAATCATCCCGGAGGAACCTGCGCCCCCTCCGCGGAGGACACCGCCAGCACCCTGCAGCTGCAGAAGCTGCTCCGGGGGATCGACGTCATGGTGCTGGATCATATGATCATCGCCGGGAACGGCGCCTACAGCATGGCGCAGCACGGGGATATCGAATTCGGCGCCAGAGGAAGGTAAGAGGAATGAGGACGGGAAAAAGAAAAAAGCGGGGATGGAGGATCGTGGGTATTTTGTTCCTTGCGGCGCTGATCTGCTTCGGCGGGCTGGTGGGGTTCGTGGTGATCCGGGAATCCGGGATCGAAAAGGATGCCTCCCGGCTGACGGAGGACTATGACGCGATCATCGTGCTCGGCGCCCAGATCCTGATGTCCGGCGAACCCAACACCCAGCTGCAGTGGCGGCTTGACAAGGCGCTGGAGGCCTGGAACATCCGGCAGGTGCCCATCATCGTCTGCGGCGCCCAGGGCCGGGACGAGCCCATGCCCGAGGCGGAGGCCATGAAAATCTATCTGGCCGGCCGGGGCGTGCCGGAGGAGATGATCCGCACGGATCCGGACTCCTACAGCACGAACCAGAACCTGGTCAACGCGGCGGAGATCCTCCGGGGCATGGGCGGAATCCGGAAAGTGGTGATCGTCACCAGCGATTATCACGCCCCCCGGGCCATGGCCCTGGCGGGGGATCTGGGCTTTGAGGCGGCGGGGCTGGGATCCCCGTGCAAGCCGGAATACTGGATCAAGAATCACGCGCGGGAGGCCCTGGCCTGGGTGAAATACTGGGCTGTGAAATACCTGCACGTCAGTCTCTGAATAACACCCGCGCGGGGATCCGCGGATCGGACCGGAAACGGCGGGGGAGGCGCGGAGAAGGGAAACCTCATGGAAAGAACGATCATCGCGGAGCATCTGCGGAGGAACGGGATCCCCTTCCGGGAGGAGCTTCCGGAGAAGCTGGAGATCTATTTCCGCCTGCTGACGGAATGGAACGCCAGGATGGACCTGGTCGCGGAGGCGGAGGAAGAGGAGCTGCTGGACCGGCACATGACGGACAGCCTGACCGTGATGAGGACGGATCTGATCCGGGGCGCCGGGTCCCTGATCGACGTGGGCACCGGGGCGGGATTTCCCGGCATGGCGCTGGCGCTGGCGCTCCCCGGGCTGCGGGTCACGCTGCTGGACAGCCAGCAGAAGCGGCTGAACTTTCTGCGGGAGACGGCGAACCGGACCGGCGCGGAAAACGTGACGCTGATCCACGCCCGGGCGGAGGACGGCGCCAGGGATCCGAAGCTGCGGGAGCGGTTCGACGCGGCCTGCGCCCGGGCGGTGGCGCCGCTGAACACCCTGTGCGAATATCTGCTGCCCTATGTTCGGGTCGGGGGACGGATGCTCTGCTGGAAGGGCCCGGCCCTGGCGGAGGAGATGGAGGCGGGCCGGAGGGCCGCTTTCCTGCTGGGCGGGCGCCCGGGGGAGCCGGTTTCCGCCCCGCTGGCGGAC
>CAMVDI010000054.1 GCA_947166205.1 uncultured Clostridia bacterium | reverse complement strand
AGGAGCATCCGGATCATTTCTGGCAGGGTCATGTTCCGCCGAACTGCGCCGTCACGATTCTGGGGGTCAGGGACGGCCGCCCCTATATCCTGGAAAGCGACCGGGTCTTTTATGATCCTTCCCTGGTGGTGGATCATTACAAATCCATTCCCAGAAACTGACGCCCTTCCCGGAATGGGAACCGCTTCACCTCTCCTGATGAATCAGGCCCGGAGCTTATCCGCTCCGGGCCTTCGCTTTATTTGCTGTAGGTGGTTTTCAGGGAGAAGGGCATTCCCCACAGGTAGTAGGTGACCGTCAGCTCCCGCACATTGTGCATGTCCCGCTTCGTCAGGATCGTCGCCCGGACCGGGCCGGCGCCCCTCGCCGGGATGGAGATGGGCTGCGCCTGCTCCGTCTGCAGAACATCCGCGCTCATGGGGGTCACCTGGACTTCCGCGACTTCCGCGGTGACGAAGGTCGCGTTCTGCAGGTGTACGGTATAGGTATAGAACTGGTAATCCGCCGCGTCCCCGATCTCCCCGCCGCTGAACAGGGTTCCCGTACAGATGCCCTTTTCGGCCGCGGCCTTCAGGCTGCCGAACAATTCTTCCTGTCCGGCCGCTTCCTCGGCCACGCATTCGATGTCCGTGATATAGACGTTGGCGGTAAAGTAGATGTACCCGGTCAGCACGATGGCGGCCAGGCAAACCACCGCCAGGATAATCGCAGTCGCCCGCATTCTGAATCTCTCCTGTCTCTCCGCCGCCCCGGCGCGGATCAGCCTGTCAGTCTGTCCGCTGGTCCGTGCCCGGCGTCTCCAGATCGTTTTCTTCCAGAATCCGCTGCATCTCCGTGATCATCTCCGCGTCCCGCAGGGAGAACTTGAACTCGACCCTTCGGGAGGCTTCCGCGTCCTCGCGTCCGTACGCGTCATAGATCAGGTCGGACCAGGACCTTCCGGTGGCGGTCATGATCTGCTGCAGCTTGGTCTTCTGCTGCCGGGTGAGCCCGGGCATGTTCAGAATATACAGCGCCACCTGAAGCGCCCGCTCCTGGCTCAGCTTCAGGTTGTTGTCATAGGTGCCCTTGGAGTCCGTGTGCCCCTCGATGATGATTTCGCCCATGTAGTCGGCGTAATCCCCGCTGAGCAGCACGTCCAGATACACCGGGATGAACCGGTCCAGCAGCGCCTTGCCTTCTTCCTTGATCTCAAACTTGCCCGTCTCAAAGAATACCGCGCTGTCCAGCACGATGGATCCGTTCGCGTCCACCGTGGCCTTCAGGTCGGAGGCGGAAAGGGAGGCGGACAGGTCCCTTATGATATTCGTCCTGACGCCGATCAGGTCGTCGATGCGCTGGGCCTGGGTTGCCAGGGCCAGCTGCTGCTCCTCCAGCTTCTTTTCCGCGTTGGTCAGGGCCAGCTCCTTCTCGTCCAGCTGGGCCTGCAGCAGCGCCAGCATCTCCTCCCGGGTCAGCAGCCGGGCGCTGACTTCGTCCAGCTCCTCCTGCTTGGCGTTCAGGGAAACCTGCAGGGTGCTCAGCTCCGTCTCCTTCTCGTCCAGCAGGATCTGCTGCGCCGAGAGCAGGGAGGTCTGTTTCTCCAGCTCCGCGGTCTTGGTTTCCAGCATCGTGAAGTACTGATACAGGCTGTAGGCCAGGATCAGAACGAAGATCAGCAGCAGCGCGGCCATCATGTCCGAATAGGAAATCCAGGACGCTCCTCCCCCGGAGGAGCCGCGGCCGGCTCGCCGGTTATGGATGGTTTGTCGCGCCATGGATCAGACCTCCTCCGCCAGGGCGGTCAGAATCTCCGAGATGCTCCGGACCTGCTCATTCAGGCTGCCGGTCATCTCCCGGATACCGTTCAGCGCCTCGTCCGTCGCCTCCCGGGTCTTCAGGTCCGGGATGGCGTCCACCCGCTCGGACAGCGAGTTCAGGATCCTGCCCAGCTCCTGATTCTGCCGGTTCATTTTCTCCAGCAGTTCCGCGGACCGCTTCTCGAAAGCTTCGTCCCGGGTCCGGGTTTCCTTCATCTCCGCCACGTACGCGTCAAACCGGACCACAACCTGGTCCGTCAGGTCCCGCAGATCCCGGGCGTCCTCGATGATCCCGCCGGCGGATCGCAGCGTCTCCTCCGCCTGCCGGGCCGCCGCCATCTGGTTGGCGGAAACGCTGTCCATCACCTCACCCAGGGACTGCATCTGGCCCCCCAGGGATTTGTTCATCTCCTCAAGGAAGCGGTTCACAATCCGGTTTACCCCGTCAATCTGGTTCCGGGTCGCTCCGAGGATAAAGCGGTCCATGGATCCGGCGACGGGTTCCATGGCCCGGGTGATGGCGAGGCCCACGTTCTCCGCCAGCCGGTCCGCCAGCGTTTCGTTGATCCCCTGCAGCATATGGTTCCGGTCCTGATTCTGGCAGATCAGCTGGACGTCGTTGTCCAGCGGTCTGGACATGGCCAGCTGGGTGAAGGAGGAGACGAAATCGTCGATCGCCCGGTAGCTGGATCCCTGGGAAATCCGGTTCAGCATGTTGAAGGCCAGGCTGCAGGAGATTCCGGCCACCGAGGTGCCGAAGGCGAAGCGCATGCCGCTCAGCAGGTTCGGAATCCCGGCGATCAGCTGGGAGGCGTCGGCGAAATTCAGGCTGGAAAGGCCTCTGCTCAGGCCCATGAAGGTGCCCAGGATGCCCAGGGAGGTCAGCAGGTTCGGGATCAGCTCCGCCAGCGTGGCGTTGCCGTGGGAGTGGGTCACCGTATCGTCGTTGATATAGTCCTCCACGTTGGTGGGCAGTCCCCGGCGGTCCAGCTGCTCCGCGTTCTGCAGAAACCGGAGCCAGGATCCGCGCATCCGCTTCCCCATGAAACCGGCCTCCTGCCAGACGGGCTTTCCCGTCTCCCCGGCGTGCTTCTGCAGCCGGCGGATCGCCCTCCGAAGGGCGGATGTGGTGTTCCAAAGCGGAATCAGGCACTTGAAAACGCTGATCAGGGTGACGACGGCGATAGCGCCGTATACAAGATAATCCGCCAGATCCGGCAGGATCGCGTTCACTTTGGACAGATCGGGTAATGTCATGCCGCATTCTCCCCCTTTCCGATTGCGGCTCCCCCTCGGAGCCTTCATTTCATGTTCCGTCCGGCCTGTCCGGCTTTCCCCGTCCCGGCTTTCCGGTCCCGGCCGGTTCCGCCGGGAGTACAGCGCGGCGCGGACATTGCCGGCCGCTTCCGAAAGATTGTACCATACCTTTTTTGAAATGTAAATGAAACATCAAGTTAACAATTAGGCAACAAAAAAAGCCTCCGTCTCCGGAAGCTTATGGCCCAGGGAGCCGATGTCCCCGTTTTTTCACCCGCTATGTGAAGCAGGCTGGTGCCCTGCCGACCGCATCTGCAGTCCCCTGGCGTCAAGGACGGGGGCAGGACATAGCGGTCATTGGACCCGGGCTCCATTTTTCGAAATGTGGGGAAAACCGAAGGACTGTCGCGAACCCCAGGTGGATGATCACAGTATAATGGATTCTTTGGTCTCCGTCAAGCCTTTTTTTCCATTTATTTCAGATTTATTTCAGCATTCCGCGGTTTTTCCGGCTCACAGCGTCATCTTTCCGCCGCAGGCCTCGATGAAATCCGCCGGCTTCAGGAAGGCCATCTTCTGCTTCAGCATCTGATCCCTCCGGAGCACCGTGCTGACCTTCTCGCTGCCGTTCAGGTTGCCCGAAACGGCCACCTCCGTGACCGGCAGGATGGCCAGCAGATCCCGGACGATCCGGAGGCTCAGGGCCCCCAGATAGTCCCGTCCGTATTTCTCAAGATCCTCCGGCTGGCATTCAAAGACGCACTCCAGGCGGTCCGGGCTGGGGGTTCGCAGCACCATTCCGGAGACGAAGCGGGTCAGATCCCCCAGGGGATTGACCGTGGTCAGCACCTCCGCGTAGGCGTCGATATCCCCCTCCAGCACCCGGCGCGCCATCCGGTGATAGAAGCTCCAGAGCTTCTGCTCCGTCAGCCCGTCCCGGGGCGTCCCCCGGAGCAGGGCTTCCGTCCAGTCCACGGTTTCATCCGCGGTCATCCAGAGGTTCTCGATGCTGGCCTTCGGCCGGGGGGCGCGAACCGGCTGGGCAGCCGGGGTCGACTCCGCCTTCTTCGGCTGCGCCGCCGCGGCGCCTTTTCCCATCTCCTGGCGCCAGGCTTCCTCGATGTCCGAGATCATGGCCTCCGGCTCCTCCGTCTGGGCGGGCTTCTTCTCATCGCCGGCGGCGCCGCGCCAGAGATCCGCGCCGATGGCCTTCAGCCTGCGCATCATTTCTTCCTGGGTTCCAATCAATCCCTTGACGTCCTCGCTCATGACCGGTTCTCCTCCACTCTGCACTTCAGCGCCGGGGGATTGGCGGCGGTTTCAAATCCCTCGATCACCAGGTCCGCGTCCGCGATCACCGCGTTGTCAAACATCCATCGGCTCAGCGGGTTCACCAGCAGGCTTTCCACCTGATTGCCGATGCCGCGTCCGCCGTTGCTCAGGTCAAAGGTGGCGGCCTCCTCCAGGCTCTGATACGCGAAGTCCTCAATTCGGATCCGGATATTCTTCTGCTCCCGCAGGTTGGAGACGATCTTGTTCACCTGGCTGCGCAGAATCTGTTTCGCCGCGTCCTGGCGGATATAGTCGAAAACGACGATGTTTTCCCCGATCCGGTTCAGGATCTCCGGCCGGCCCAGCTCCAGCTTGAAGTAGTCCTCAATGGCGGAGCGGACCCGGGCGCGCACCTCGCCGTATTCCATGTCCATGGTCACGTTGGGCTGCCGGTTCCCGAGGGCGTCCTTGACATAGATGCCCAGGTTGCTGGTGAAGATGATGATCGTCTCGGAGAAATAGACTGTCTTCCCCTGCCCGTCGGTCATCCGGCCGTCCTCCAGGATCTGGAGGAACTTGTCCAGCACGGAGGAATGGGCCTTTTCAATTTCGTCGAACAGCAGGATGCAGAAGGGATTCTCCTTGACCGCGTTGGTCAGCTGGCCTCCCGCCTCGTATCCCACATATCCGGGAGGCGCGCCCATCAGCTTCTGGTCCGAGTGGCTCTGCCCGTATTCGCTCATGTCGAAGCGCACGCAGGAGCGCTCGTCCCCGAAGAGCTTTTCGGCCAGCGCTTTGGCGGTCTCGGTTTTTCCGGTGCCCGTGGGTCCCGCGAAAAACAGAACGCCCTTGGGCTTCCCCGTGGAGGAGGAGTTGATCCCGTTCAGCCCGGTCACAGCCCGCTTCACCACGTCCAGCGTCCGCTCCAGCGCGGCGTCCTGGCCCTTGATCCGCTTCTCAAAATCCTGTTTCGCGGTCTTCAGGCTCTCCACGCTCAGGGTGGACCAGGGATTCTCCTTGATGCCGTACTTGTAAAGATCCACCACGGTGCAAAGATCCCGGATCGGCGTTTCCTCCTGCTTGCTCAGCAGGCGCATCTCCTCCAGTTCGGTAAAGGTCAGTCCCTCCGTCAGCCCCACAAAGCGCTCCCGGATCCGCTCCAGCTCCTCCGGGTGCTCCCGGTAATAGGGCATATCCCGGCGGAAAACGGTTCCGGAGAAGAATCCCGCGATGTTCTCCCCCTCCAGCATCCGCTTCCGCTCCTCCCGGCTGGGCGCGTCCAGCTCAAGGATCTTGCACACGGGATTGTTCAGATAGAACCAGGCGGGCAGGTCGTTCAGCTTGTTCACGAGGAGCACCAGCAGGTTCTGCTTCCGGCCGTTCGGCGTCCGGACCCAGGCGCTGCTCAGGGCGCTCTGCAGCAGGATGTTGAAGCTGTTCACATCCTGCTGGTCCATCCGCTCCGGGGTTGTGATGTAGTGGCTGGCCATCTCCATCACGGTGACGGTCGCCGCCTTCCGCTGGCTCATGGCCCGGCGGATCACGTTGGGCGCCGTGTTGACGTCGTTTCCCTTGAATTCGGCCTGGATGGCTCCCTGCTTCACGGCCGCCCCCGTCAGCGCGGCGTACCGACCCAGCATGTCCGGGTCATAGGGGCTGACGAAGCCCACCAGATTGCTGTAGAAGATGATCTGGTCGTATCCCTCGTCGTGAAAATAGGTGTGCAGGTATTTGCTCAGGGGAACGATCTCATCCTGCTTCAGGCTTCCCGCCACGGGATACCGATACTGATCCAGCACGTTCCCTTCCAGAATCAGCATGGGTTTGATCCCGCTGAAGAGCTCCAGCTCCCGGTGCCATTTGGAAATCAGCGCTTCCATTTCCATTCCTCCCCGCCGCGGCCCCAGTGCCGCCCCTTCTTATTCAATATGCTCCATCAGGTCCCCGATGCCGGTGTCCTTGCCCACCGAGGTATAGTACAGGCCGAAATGCGCATTGTCATGCTTTCCGTGAACCTCGAAGGCCCAGTCCCGCTGGATCTGGCTCTGATGGAAGGCGAAGGCTTCCGCCGCGACCTCGTATCCCGTCTTGCCGCCGAAGGCCGCCAGCGGCTCGTCCCAGTCGCATACGATCGGGTTCTTCTCATATTCGTGCAGATACAGTTTTTTGACTTCCCAGGTTCCGTACAGCTTGACGGATTCCGGGTATTTCCCGGCGCCCCCCGTCAGCTTGACCGCGGTTTTGGCCGCGTCCGCGGCGGTTTTATGGGCGCCGTGGCCGTATTCGCCCTTTTCGCCGTGGGTGATGAGAACCTCGGGCTGGTGTTTCCGGATGACCTCAACGACCCGGCCGATGACCCGGTTTTTCCCCCGCCACAGCTTGTACTGCTTCTCCGGGTTCTTCCCGTTCTTGTCGATAAAGCCCAGCATCTCCGGGTAGTACCGGACTCCGCAGTGCCACACGGCGCTCAGCAGCTCCAGCTTCCGCATGCCGCCGGTGGGCGCCAGCACCACCGTCTGGATCCGGTATCCCCGTTCACCCCCGTAGACGGGCATCAGCCCGGCAAACCAGAGGATCTCGTCGTCCGGATGGGCGTGCAGCAGCATGATGTCGCATTTCTCAAGGGTTTCCCAGCGCTGGATCTCCGGCGGCGGCTCCCCGGGGCCGAAGGCGCGGATCTCCGCGATCCGGAGTCTTTCCTTTCCCGTGGCCAGGATCCGGACCGAGGTAACCTCCTCCGGCAGCTCGTGCCAGTGCACCAGGTAGGTTCCCCCGTGGTCCACCGTCTTCCATCCGTCCCCCTCCGGAATCTGAAGGTCATATTCGTGATCCCGGCCGTATTTGTCGAAGGCCATGATGTAGATCCCGCTCATCGGCTCCGGGCAGGTCACGGTCATTTCGGCTTTCTTTTCCGCCATGGGGAAATAGGTGCTGAAGTCCCGGTCCCGCATGAGGTGGAAATCCTTGTTCCGGGCGTTGGCGCTGAAGGCAAGGCTTTCCGTCAGCTCCGGGGCCGTCTTCTCCGGGTCCCCGCCGGTCCCGTCGGACATATCCTCCCCGTCGGTCTCATCATACTCAACGGACTCTTCAGCCTCATAGGGCTCATCGGTCCCATAGGAGTCATCGAACCCCTCCGTCTCTCCGGGCCCGTCCGTTTCGGTCTCCTCGTCCAGTATTTCGTCCGTCAGTCCGGCGAGGGGTTCCTCCACGTCCTCCGCCCGGACGACGGACCCCGTCCATCCCGCCGCGAGACAGGCCGCCGCCAGCATCAGGGCTCCGATCCGTCTGGCCGCCATTCCCTTTCTCTCCATGCTTTTCCTTTCCGTCTTACGCTTCCAGATCCTCAAACCGCCTGCACCAGGTGTATTTGCTGATCGCGCTCTGGCAGGCGCCGGCGCAGTAGGTGTTCAGAATGTTCCGGATATAGGGGGGCAGAAACTGGTTGAATTTCACTTCCAGAATCATCCAGTTCTCGTCAAAGGGCGGAACCGTGGGGACCAGCGGATTGAACAGGTCCCGGCTCATAAGGCCGGTCCGCAGCTGTTTGTCAAAGGTGATGCGGACCTCCTCGGCCGGGTGAAGATAGGCCTCCCGTACATAGTCCACCAGCACCACGGGCCGCAGCAGGTTCACGGTCATCTCCCGGTACATATCGTTCAGCAGCCCGCTCCGGGTGGTCTCCAGCCCGGCGGGATCCCCCGCCATCAGCTGCTCGCACAGCAGCCGGGGAATGCTCTGGCTCCGCTTCGAGATCAGGTTTCCGACCTTGGTTTTGCATTCCAGCTTGATGACCCTGTCGCTGAAGTTGTAGATCCGGATGCGGAATTTGTCCCGGTTCGGGTTTCCGTCGATCTTGTCATACAGGGCGGAATTGTAAACCGTGTCGAAGTACAGGCTGCGGATATGATACTCGTTGTTCTCGTCGCCGTTGGGATCCCGGTTCAGAACCCGGTCCAGGATTCCGCTGAGCACGTAGTACTGTTCCTCGTTGATGAAGTACTTCAGCTCGTGCCGCAGAGGCAGCGTATTCATGGCCACGGCTTACGCCCCCGCTTCCGTCTGGCAGGCCACCAGCGTGGCGTCATGGACGCCCTCCAGGTTCAGCACCGCCGCCACCAGGTCCTGCTTGCTGTCCAGCCGGACCTCAACGGTCATTTCCGCGCCGGACCGGGTCACGGTCTTGGAGCGGAGCTTCCGCTGCTTCACGGTTCTCCGGAGCAGCTGGGTGATATCCTGCTCGGCGTAATCATCGTAGTGCACCACCAGCAGGTACGCGTTGCTCTTCCCCAGCCGCAGGAAGGACAGCAGGAAGAGGATGGCGCTGATGACAAGCACAACCATCAGCGCGTGGATATACAGCTCCGCGCCCAGCAGGATGCCCATGGTCAGGGCCCAGAACATATACGCCGTGTCCATGGGATCCTTGACAGCCGTCCTGAACCGGACGATGCTCAGCGCGCCGACCATGCCCATGCTCAGGGCGATGTCGCTCTTGATGCACATAACTACCGGGGTGGTGATCAGCGTCAGCATCATCAGCGTCAGCGCGAAGGTCGGGCTGTACAGCACGCCCCGGTAGCACCGCTTGTAGACGAAGGCGATAATCAGCCCGACCAGGCAGCCCATCAGAAGTCCGATCAGGATTTTCCAGGGGGTCAGGCTGGTAAACTGGTTGGTGAAATACTGGCTCAGGCTGGTCTCATGCTTCAGCAGGCTGCTGACGCTGGTGCTGGCGGTCGTTTCCATGTTCTTGCATCCTCCTCACGATATCGCGCTTGTCATATCTGTTTCGTTTCTGTCCGTTCCGGCCCGCTGCCCCGTCCCGCCGGAGCCGGCCCTTCCGGTTTTCCTTCCGTTCCGCCCCGGGGATTCCTTCGGCGGTCAGACCGCGTCCGCGGGCATCTCCGGCTTGGGTCCGAAGTATTTCTCCATCTCCTGCCCCGTCAGGTCAAAGGCGCTCTGAATCATTTCCCACAGATAGGTGGGCCGCTTTCTGCACACGTTCCGCAGCCGCTCGACCCGCTTCTCCCAGTACCGGTACGCGCCGTCCACGGTCTTGGGCACCTCGGACAGCACCATCTGGTCGTTCTCCTCGCCCCACCGGGCCCAGTGCAGCTCCATTTCCGGCCGGATCTGTTCCACCAGCGGCTCCAGGATCTTCAGCATATGCTCGGTGGTCAGGGTCTGGAAAACGTCTCCCAGCTTGGTCAGGAATTTGTCCTTGTATTCCGGCACGCTCAGCAGCTTCCGGAAGATGGTGTTGTCGATGTTCTGCTGGCCCATGCCCTTGGCCTTGGTATAGCTCTTCGGGCTGTTGAAGTCGGACATGAACAGGCCGTAGTCCGCGTCGTACCAGATCCACCGCCACTTGCCGTCGGTTCCACGCAGCCGGTAGAACCGGGTATTGCCGATGTCGCTGTTTCCGACGAACATCTCCAGCGCCATGTATTCAAAAAGGTTGTCCACATCCACGTTGTCGAGGATGTACTGCAGGTCCTCCGGGTTCTTGGCGGGATCCCCGTTCCGGATCTGCTTCACCATGGCCTTGTAGGCCTTGTTGCTGCCGTACTTGACGGATCCGCTGGCCTGCAGGATGTCGAAGCTGTCCGCGTCATCGAAGGTCAGCCCTTCATGCTGGGCCACAAAGAACTTGTCAACCCGCTCCCGCAGGTTCATGTGGCCCCAGTAGACGCCGTTCAGGTAAACCGCCACCGGCCGCCAGGCCTGATGGATCACCGTGGCGCCGTAATAGTCCAGCAGCCGGCTTTCAAATCCGTCCTGTAGACGGGTCCACATGGAGTCGTTTCCGCTGTTGCGA
>CAMVDI010000053.1 GCA_947166205.1 uncultured Clostridia bacterium | reverse complement strand
CCGCTGGGCGAAGGACTTGAATCCGTACAGTTCCAGTTTCTTCAGTCGCATCTCGTTCCGTCTTTCATTTCGTTTTCGCGGGGTGCCCCGGGGTCCCGGCGCGTTCCGGGGCGTCCGGCCTGATCCGGCCGCGGGGTCCCTCCGGCCCCGGCTCCCCGGATCAGAAGGTCTTTTCCGAATCCAGCAGGATGGTGACAGGTCCCTCGTTGACCAGGGAAACCTGCATTTCCGTCCGGAAGCGCCCGGTCTCCACCCGGATTCCCATTTCCCGCCACCGGGCGATCATGGTCTCGTACATCTCATTGGCCTTCTCCGGCCTGGCCGCCCGGATGTAGCTGGGCCGCCGGCCGCCCCGGGCGTCCCCGAAGAGCGTAAACTGGCTGACCGCCAGAATGGACCCGCCCGTATCCAGCACGGACCGGTTCATGACCCCGGCTTCATCGTCAAAAATCCGGAGGTGGGCCACCTTGTCCGCGATATATTTCAGATCCCCGGGACCGTCCGTATCGCAGACGCCGATCAGCGCCAGAATGCCGGGGCCGATTTCCCCGGCCGTCTCCGTCCCCACCCGGACGGAAGCGGAGGATACTCTTTGGACAACGCAGCGCATGCAAACCCTTTCCCAGGGGATGCTTCCCCTGTCCGGCAGGCCCGGCGGAAGCTTTTCCGCAGCGGGTCCCCGTTCCGTGTGTGATTTCAGATTTCCTCGATATGGGAAACGTAGTCCAGCGTGGCCAGGGCGTCGATGATTTCCCGGTGGGTCTTGAATTTCTTCAGTTCCTTTTTCGTGATGGAGATCGCCACGGAATAGACGCTCAGGCCGGAATTGACGTACGCGGGATTGGTCTCGATATCGTCGATCTTCATGCCCAGCTCCCGGATGGTCGCCACAAAATCCTTCAGCCGGGGGCTGCTGGTCAGCTCCAGGTGAATCTCAAAATGATTGGAACGATCCTTCAGCGTAGCCTCCAGGGCGGGCAGCGTGAACAGGCAGAACAGCACCGCCAGCCCGCCGGCCAGGGTCAGGGTATAGAACCCCGCGCCGAGGGAAATGCCCAGCAGGCAGGTCACCATCAGCCCCGCGGAGGTGGTGATCCCCTTGATCTGGTTCCGGGAGGAGATGAAGAGGGAGTTGGTGGCAATCATGGTGGTGGCGATGACGGCGGCCGCGCTCATGAGGAAGAGCCCGTTCTGCAGATTCTGAAACAGCCACAGGTCCACCAGCATGGCCATGGTGCCCGCCATGGACACCAGCATGAAGGTCCGCAGCCCGGCGGAGTGGCGCTTGTTGGAGCGCTCCATGCCGATGATGGCGGAGAGACCCGCGGAGACGAGGATCCGCTGGACCACGGACCACACCCCGATCGTCGCCGTGGAGTGGCCCAGCAGCGCCGCCAGCGGGTCCTGAATCGTAATGATCATCTGAAATAGCGACCTCCTTTGTATCTCCGGCCGCGGCGGGGCAGGTCCGTCCCGGTCCACATCTCGTGATAGTGCTGAATCGCTTCCTCCGTGAAAACCCGCTCCTCCTCGCTGGGGCCCTGCCGGGCGGCCAGCTCCTTCTGGATCGCGTTCACGCGCTCGATCAGCTTCTGGGCCTCCGTCTTGGGCTGCCCGTTCTCGTCGGCCTCCGCCACGGGAACCAGATCCTCCAGCCTGTTGCTGTAGGATCCGGAGAGGTACAGGCTCAGCTTGGCCAGCCCCGGCCCTGCCAGCTCATAGAGTATGCTGGAGGCGAGGATGATGGTCTGCAGCGCCTTTCCCGCCTCTCCGCCCAGGCTTCTGGCCCCCATGGCCGCCAGTCCGATCGCCACCCCGGCCTGAGGCACCAGCGCCAGGCCCAGATAGTTCCGGACCCGGGGGCCCTTTCCCGTCACGGCGCATCCCGCAAAGGCGCCGGCATACTTTCCGGCGATCCGGGTCAGGAAGTAGACGACGCCCACCAGCAGCAGCGGCGCCGAACCCAGGCTTCCGCCGGCGTTCAGCACGGAGTTCAGGTCAAAGCTCATGCCGGAGCGGACGAAGAACAGCAGAAGAATCGGAGGGGAGAAATACCCCAGCTGGCGGAAGAGGCGCTCGTCGCCGGTCAGGTTGATGTAGACCGTGCTCATGGCCATGCAGCCCAGCAGCGGGGAGATGCCCATCACGGCGCAGATCCCGCAGAAGGAGAACAGCATCGCCACGGCGATGATCAGCCGGTTGTCGCTGGAGGAGCGGTTCTGCAGCATCCATTTCAGCAGCACGCCGAACAGGCCTCCCAGCGCCAGCGCCCCCGCGTTGGACAGGATGGGCTCCAGCAGGGTCGAAAAGGAGAACCCGGCGCCGGTATAGCTTGCCAGCGCCACGGCGATGGCTCCGGAGTAGGCCAGCAGGCCCACAATGTCGTCGAAGGCCACGACCTGCAGCAGGGTTTCCACAAAATCGCCCTTTGCGCCGGTCTGCCGGATGGTCATCATGGTGGAGGCCGGCGCCGTGGCGGAGGCGAGGGCGGCCAGCACCGCGGAGAAGGCCAGATCCATGCCCAGCACAAAGTAGACCGCGATGAAGACCAGGGCGGAGGCCCCAAGCGCCTCGAAGAGGGTGATCACGACCACCCTGACCCCGTTTTTCCGGAGGGCGGAGAGCCTGAAAAACTCGCCGGTGCTGAAGGCGATGAAGCTCAGCGCGATATCCGAAAGAAAATCCGTGTTCCGGATAAAGGAGGCGGGAATCATGTCCAGGCAGAAGGGCCCGATCAGGATGCCCGCCAGAATGTACCCCGTCACGTTGGGCAGCTTCAGCCTTTTGGTAACCCGGGTCAGCAGGAATCCGAAAAGCAGCATGACCGCCATGGAAACGATCACGGAGGGGGCAGAGGGCCCGGTATCGTTCCTGACCCAGGGAAACATGCAGAAGCCCCCTCTCTCTTCCGGAAATCTCCGCGCGGGGAAAGCGCGCGGGCGGGAAAATGTCCGCAAAAAAGGATTATATCACAGGGTCGGCGGAAAAAGAAGTTTTCTTTCTGAACAGGGTCGGACGGATAAACTCCCTGCGAAGCGGATCCCCCGCAGATCCTGTTCCGGCTTTTGCTTCAGGCCCGGCTGAAGGTCAGCGGAACAGTAAAAAAAACGATGCCTCCAGCGATTGGAGCGCTGGAGGCATCCATGGGTTCAGTGAACAGGGATAAATCAACCGGATCAGATCCGGATCAGCTGTCCGGCAAAGAAGCTGAAAGAGCTTCAGAACGCCGCGGCATGTCGATTATTGTCCGGAAACGCTTCCGTCGGGGCCGGTGACGGCCAGCTTGATCTTCAGGGTTCCGCCAAGGCCGCTGGTCTGGCCGGAGACTTCCAGACCGCAGGGATAACCCAGCGGCAGGGCGGTGACCACGATGCCCTTGAGGATCGCGTCGTCGCTGATGCCGGAGAAGGCGCTGGTCAGGGGTGTCAGCGCTTCGGTGAATTTGCTGACCACGCTGGCGTCAAGAGATCCGCCCTCGGCGGAGTAAACGCTCAGCACGCCGGAGGCCAGCACAGCGCCGAACCACTCGCCCAGCTTCTGGACGGTAGAGGTGCTGGAGACGGTGAAGGAAGCTTCGCCCTCGCCGGTCAGATAGCAGAAATTGCCGTTCTTGGAGTAGACCTTGATCGCCATCATCCCGTCGGAAGAGGTGGCGGAGTAGACTTCGTAGCCGTCTTCCTTCGTCAGCCCGTCAGCCCACACGAAGGAATAATTGCTGGCGTTGGAGATCGTGTCGAACAGCGTCTTGAACATGATCATGCTGCAGCCCGTTTCGGAACCGGGACTTACAACCAGCGTTTCCGCGAAAGCGGAGCAGGAGACTAGCGCCATCGTCAGCGCGAGCAGCAGAGCAGAAATTTTCCTGAACATTTTTCAAACCTCCCTGATTGATTTGAGTGCAGTATACCACAGATTGCGGGAAAAGCCTATGTTTTTTTCGGGTTTTTCTCAATTGTTGATGTAGGCGGCGGAGGGATCCAGGAAAGTCACTTCCGCGCCGCCGTCATCATCCTGCTCCAGGATGATCGTCACGCCCTGGCCTTCGATCATTTCCCGGCAGTCCTCCAGATCGCCGTCCTCATCGATGACGTAGCGGGCGTTGCCGATTTTGTCCCCGGCGAAGGGAACGGCTTCCCCGTAGGCGGCGGTCAGCACGGATTTGACCTGATCGTAGGCTGTGCCGTCGGGAGTTCCGATTTTGAAGGCGACCATGCTGTTGCCGACGAAGAGGAAGGTCAAATCGCCTCTGAGACCTTCGTATTCGGCCACATTCTCATACTCAAGTTCCTGAAATTCGGTGGGACCGCGATGCTCGCCGTTGTCGATTTCATGATTGGGCAGATTGACGAGCTCCATGACCTGATCCATGTCCATGTTGAACTTCACTCCGCCGGTGAAGGCAGGAGCCTCCTCCTCCGCCAGGACGGCGGCCATCGCGGAGGTCAGAACCAGAGCCAGAGCCAGCAGGGCGGCCAACAGTTTCTTCATCATAGGGTTCCTCCTTTTAGGCTGTTTTCGGGCCGGACAAGGGCCCGTCTCCTATTATACGGCGAAGGAAGGAGCGATGCAAGAAGGGAACACAGGGGGTAGTCTCTCCCTCGGGAGAAGGGGATTTTCTTTTTTCAGCTTTTCCGCACGCCGGGAAAAGGGCTTTGATCAGGTATCATCCCGCTTGGAGGTATCCCCGTCCTGACAGCGGTAATACACCTGATCCGGCTGCAGGACGACTCCGTCCTTGGCGAAGAGCTCATCCACGGTCAGCAGCATATATCCCTGCTCCTCCAGATAGCGGACCATCTGGCGGGTGCTCTCCGGGGTGTTGTCCTTGATATCGTGGCAGAGAATGATGTCCCCGTCCTGGATGGCACGGCGCACCTTGCTCATGACCTCGGCCGTGGACCTGCCGCGCCAGTCATAGGTGTCCAGGCTCCACTGGATATAGGACCAGCCGACCTTGGCGGAAACCATTTGGGGATAGCGGCCGCCCGGCACCCGGTCGTAGCGGACGGGGATGCCGATCACCCGGATCATGGCCTTGTTGACCTTTGCCGGCATGCCGCGCAGCGCGGCGCCGGAGGATTTGGCCACGTTTCCGTGGTGCCAGTTGTGGGAAGCGACGGCGTGGCCTTCGTCATGCTCCCGGATCACCAGATGCTGATAATCGTCAACCCGGTTTCCGATCACAAAGAAGGTGGCGGTGGCGCCGGTTTCCATCAGGCTGTTCAGCACTTTGGGGGTATTGGAGCCGGAGGGCCCGTCGTCAAAGGTCAGGGCGCAGGTCCGGTAATAGCTCAGGTTGTCCGTCTCCAGATAAGCCTCCTCCGTCATCATATCCCGGATCTCGGGATAGAAGAAGGTTACATGCATCAGGGAGTGCTTCCCCTCGTACAGAAGATCCGCGGGATAATGGAGAACCAGGCTCATGCCGTGCAGGGTGAAATCCGCCTTCTCCAGCGCCTCCCGGGTGCAGAGGGCCTCCAGCCTGTCCGCTTCCGGGATCACATCCGGCCAGTAGGCGGTGAGCTGCTCCCGGACGCGGGCGGCCAGAAAATCCCAGGTGGCGGGATCCTCGTCGAAGATCTCCTTCAGCGTGATCCTGGCCCCGGAGCTCATATTGTAGGTCCGGGAGGCGATCACCTGCCCGGTCAGCTGCTGATGATACTGAGTCCTGGCCTGCACGAGGAAGCTGAGCCAGGTGTGCCCGGTCCGGCTGTAACGGATTTCCACATCCAGCCGGCTGTTCTTCGTCGTTCCGTTCTTCTGGGCGGGAAGATCCGGCCCCAATTCCGCCGCCCAGGCCTCGGCCAGGCCGTTGACCTCGTCGGAAACGCTGGCCGCCGCGGTCTCCACGTGCCAGAGCCGGACCACGGAGCCGTTTTCATTCTTCGTCTCCGAGCGGGTGTTCGTGACCTGATGAAAGGGGGAAATGCTTTCCGCTCCCGCGGCGGCGCACAGCAAAAGAAGCCCCAGGACCAGCCCTGGGAGGAACAGCCTGAAGCAGAATCGGACCATGCGCATGCCGTTTTCTCCTCCGGAATGAAATGATCGGGCTCCGATACGCCGCGGCGCCGCGGCCGGAAAGGAAAGCCCGCCGCCGCCCGAAAGGCGGCCGGGCATGCTAAGCAGTATAGCGGGAAAGGCCTTTTTCGTCAAACCGGAAAGGGCGCCCCGCCGGAAAGTCCGGGCCGCGGCCTGAATACCTCGGCGGCACCATGACGGTCAAGCTGGCCGTCACCGGCCCCGACGGAAGCTTTTCCGGACAATAAGCCCATCCGAACAGCTGGAAAAAGGCGGGAAGCAGATCGCTTCCCGCCTTGCTTTTTTCCGCTCAGAACCATTCCTTCGGCAGATAGGCCCGCTGGTTTTCCAGCATCTCGTCGAACAGCTTCTTCCCGTCCTCCGGGGTGACCGCCGCCATCTGGGGATCGTTAAGGAAGGTGGACAGCCCCAGCTTCCGGTCCCGGGTCATGGCGGCCCGCAGGGTGTTCTCCTGATTGTACACATGCCGGGCCGTCAGCGGCAGAATGTTTCCCGGCATCGGTCCCGCGTAGACGGGGTCGATCCGGTTCAGGCCGAACAGCGCGTTGGTCTCCACCACGGCTCCCATCGGCAGGTTCGGAATCTGTCCCCGGTTCGGTACGTTCACGTTGGAAACCATGTCGCCCAGCCCCAGCAGGGCCTTCAGGAGCAGGTGCCCTTCCTCTCCGGAGGGGGTCAGGTCGATGGGCTCGGCGCCGCTGATGAGGTCGTCGGACCGCTGCAGCCGCTTCCGCAGGTCGTCCTTCCGCCAGGCCACGGTGGTCAGCCCGAACTTCCATTTCTGCACCGTCTCCGGGTCCCGGGTATACATGGGCGCCACGAATTCCGCCAGATGCCGATCCCCCGCCGCGGCGATGGCGCCGTAGCGGCGGAACAGGTCGAACTTGACCCGGTGCGCGCAGGCGAAGGAGCTGTTCATCCAGTTGTTGTCCCCGCCCTCCTCGTATCCTTCCTCCGCGTATTTATCCGCGAAGCGGGCGTACAGGGGCATCAGGTCCACGCCCTTCCAGCTGGCGGTGGTCAGCCAGGTGAAGTGGTTGATGCCGGTCACGGTGGTATACAGGTCCTGCCGCTTCACGCCCTCGATGCCGCATTCCGTCTTCAGCATGGCGCAGAGCAGCTTCTGGGTTCCGAACACCTCGTGGCAGCACCCGAAGGCCCGGATCTTCGGGAAAACCTCGTACAGCGTCCGGACGCAGAGGCTCATGGGGTTCGTGTAGTTGATGACCCAGGTCTCCGGCGCGTAGTCCCGGATCGCCTCCGCGATGGTCACGAACATGGGGATCGTCCGCATGGCGCGCATGAAGCCGCCCGCGCCCACGGTATCGCCCACGGGCTGCCATACGCCGACCCGCTCCGGCAGGTGGACGTCGCTCTCCATCTCGTCAAAGGTGGCAGGCAGGATGGAGATCACCGTGAAATCCGCCCCCCGCAGGGCCTCCTCCAGGGTATCGCTGACCTCGTAATTCCACCGGGAAACAGCGTCCGGGTGCGCGCTGATCTTCCGTCCGATAATCTGGTTCCGCTCCGCCGCGGGCCGGTCGATATCGTACAGACGCACCGTTCCGCACAGATCCGGATCCCCGGCCAGATCCTTCATGAAGCCCCAGGCCCATCCCCGGGAGCCGCCGCCGATATAGGCGATCGTCAGTCTCTTCGCTCTCTCTTCTCCGCAGTCCATCCGTCGGACCCTCCTGTCAGATATGATATGTCCGTCCCCTTCGGATGCTTTCTCCGGGGCGGGCGGTCTGCGCCTATCTTACCCAAAAGCCGCCGGAAGATCAATACGGAAAAAACATGAAAATTGCCTCGAAACGCGCGGAACCGCCGTCTTAGGGCCAGTAGGCCTCTTTTTGATAAGATGGTATTTGGGAAAAAATGAGTCAAAGCATGGACAGGCTTGAATACAGCCATAAGAATAGTTATAATATGATGACAACGCAGAAGCGCATTTGATGAGGAGGAAGGCTATGAAATCAGAGGTTATCATGATCGACAATCATGGTAATGGTTTCTCAGAAACCGTTGAACAGACACGGCATTTTTGCGAATCGTGCGGTGGAATGAGCGACAAGGAAATTCTGCATCTGCAACTTATCTCCGAAGAGATGCTGAGCCTGGCTCGAAGCATCACCGGTGAAATGCGGGCATCCTTCTGGATAGAGGGCAATGGAACAGAAATCGAGTTCCATATGACGACGCAGACGGTCATGGACAAGGAAAAGCGCGGTCTGCTGATCATGTCCGCTACATCCATGAGAAATGAAGCAGCGAAGGGATTTCTGGGAAAGCTCAGGGATATTTTCGAACAGGCGATGGCATCCGAGCCCAACCGCGCCGGCGAAGCAGTTCCCTATGAGCTTCGAGGCGACGTAGCAGACACCCCCTACGAGACAGAAGAATGGGACGGCTATGAACGCTCGATCCTTAGAAGACTGGCGGACAACGTGAAAATCAGCATCCGCGGAAGAACCGTTGAAATGACGGTTTGCAAACGACTGGCTGAATGATCTGATACTGATTTCGTTTTAAGGAAGCACTGGGTTTACCGAAAACGAATGTTTTGATCTGAATGAATCCCCCGCAGCAAATCGACATTTATCTGAAGTAACAAAGGAGGCTTTTTTTGGAAATTGCGTTTCAGATTGTCAGCGTTATCCTGATTATCGGCGCGGTACTTCTGTTCCTGAAAAGATCTTCAAGGAATACCATGATCACGAAATTCCAGAAAACGCTGGCTGTTTTCCAGATCGTTCTGGGCGGCAGTTTCTTTGCCCTGTGCCTTTCAGATGTATTGGATATCAGGGTCAGCTTCTCAGCTGTACGCGTGTTTCTGAATGTATTCTATGCGCTGGTGTTCCTTTCCCTGACCGCGTTCGGCCTGTCGGATTTGAAGCAGAAAAAGCAAAAGCATATCCGAATGGTTGTCTGCTTTTGCGCCGCCCTGATTGCAGCGCAGTGCTTTGTTTTCCCGTATGACGCGAAGAACGAGTTTATACGTATCTGCGAGGCGGTCGAAGGGATCGCTGTTTTCACCATGCTTATTTTGCTGGCGGCAAAGATCAGCAATGAGAAATACGGCCAAAGCGCCCTGCTTGTTATCGTCCTCCTGGAATTCGCAACAGCCGTACTCAACACCGTGCTTCCTATGGCCTCCATTACGGAGGATATCCAGCGTATTGACGTTCCGATGAATTATCTGTCGCTGTATATGAGGCCTGTCATATTCTCTACCCTTGCGCTGATATACCGCGTATGGCTTGACTTGCAAAAAGCCGGAAACCAGGCGGAAAACAGATAAACGGTTTACCGGTTCATGAACAATCGGATATGACAGCAGGCCGGACGTCATGTTTTCATGACGGAATGCCGCTGGCGTTCTTCTGTTGATGAATGCCGGCGGCGATAATTTTCTGCCAAAAAAACGGAAGATAATGTGTGCCAACTTTCACCCGCTGGAATTGTGCCATGCCCGGCACACGTGCAAAAATCCCGCAGGCAATGCCTGCGGGACGATACGCTTTCCGGGGTCAGTCCTTGTGGAGGCGGAGGACCCACTCGCCGTAGGTTACCGGGGTGTACATCTCAAAGGACTCGTCACAGCTGTAGCCTTCCGGGTAATCGATGACCTGGACATGATAGGCGTACGGCGTTCCGTTGTAAACAATCGTGCCGCTTTCGTCCGACTCGCAGGGGACGCAGGCGGTATCGGTACAGAAGTTAACGATTACTTCCGGTACCGGATCGCCGTTCTGATCGAGTACATGGATGATATAGGCGTCGGCGCTGCTTTCAGCGTCGGCGCTGCTTTCAGCGTCGGCGTCTGTCTCATATTCCACGGTTACATTGGCATAGCCGGCTGCCTTCAGGGTGTCGACATAGGATTCGAGATCGCCGGCGTTGCGGCCGATGTAAAACAGGATCATGTCCGGATCTTCTTCGCCATTAATCACAATACTGTAGTTCATCAGGGCAATAGCAACGTAGCCTTTTTCGGGAACGTTGACATCAGCGGCAAGGACGCCGCGCTCCGGATCCAGCATCTCTTTCAGGGGCGTAAAGCCCGCGTCGGAGTTGTAGAAAATGACGTCTGAAGTGGAATCGGAAGCGGTGATTTCCGCAATGACATGCGCTGTATTGCCATTCAAAATGTAAAAACAGATATCCTGTATGCCATCAGTGTGAATGACCGCTTTCTGCGCGCTCTCGTTTTCAATCCGCAGGGCACGGGCCGGGGATACCGGCAGGGCGACCGTGGAGGTATCCGGCGGAACGGAATCCAGAACGGCTGTTTCGGTATACTGGTCTCCGAGGAAGGCGTCGAGGGTGCGCCTCAGGTCGTCCGCCATACGGAAGCTGCCGATCTGGAAGAAACCGACATTGCCGAAACGGTCGACAATCAC
>CAMVDI010000052.1 GCA_947166205.1 uncultured Clostridia bacterium | reverse complement strand
GTGAAATACGGCGGCAACGCCATGATCAATGAACAGCTGAAGCAGCAGGTCATGGAGGATATCGTGCTGCTGCGGCTCATCGGCGTGCGCATCGTGCTGGTGCACGGCGGCGGCCCGGAGATCAACGAGCTCATGGACCGGCTGGGAAAGAAGCCCCAGTTTGTGGACGGGCTCCGGGTCACGGACAAGGAGACCATGGACATCGTCCAGATGGTGCTGGCCGGCAAGATCAACAAGACCCTGGTGAACCTGCTGGAGATGAAGGGCGGCAAGGCCGTCGGCCTCTCCGGCATGGACGGGCGCCTGCTCCAGTGCACGGTCAAGGATGAGCGGCTGGGCTATGTGGGCGAGATCCAGAAGGTGCATATCCAGCCCGTGCTGGACCTGCTGGACCGGGGATACATCCCGGTCATCTCCACCGTGGGCTGCGACAAGAGCGGCAACGCCTACAACATCAACGGCGACACCGCGGCGGCCTATATCGCCGGCGCCCTGGCGGCGGAGCGGCTCATCCTGATGACGGACATCGCCGGCATCCTCCGGGACCGGGACGATCCCTCCACCCTGATCCCCCGGATCACGCTGGAGGAGCTGCCCGCCCTGCGGGAGAGCGGCATCATCTCCGGCGGCATGATCCCGAAGGTGGACTGCTGCACCCTGGCGCTGGAGCGGGGCGTGCGCAACGTGGTCATCATGGACGGCCGGGTGCCCCACGCCATCCTGATGGAGCTGCTGACGGACGAGGGCGCCGGAACCATGCTGTCCCGGGGGGAGCCGAAGTAAGCCCCCGGAAGCCGGGAGGCCCGCCGCGGGGCGGCGGAAAGATCAGGATCCGGGACGGGAATCCCGCCGCGGCGGGGGAACGGGCGCCCGGAGGAGATTTACTGGAGAGAGGAAATCAGCATGAACATCTTTGAGGCGGACCGGACCTATATCGCCGGCACCTACAAGCGGTTTCCGGTGGAGATTGTTTCCGGACAGGGTTCCCTGGTCCGGGACGCGGAGGGAAAGGAATATATCGACATGGGGTCCGGCATCGCCGTGACCTCCTTCGGCGTCGCCGATCCGGAATGGATCCGCGCGGTGGAGGATCAGATCCACTCGGTGCAGCATATGTCGAATCTGTACTACACGGCCCCCTGCGTCCGGCTGGCGCAGGCCCTGTGCGAAAAAACCGGCATGTCAAAGGTCTTCTTCTCCAATTCCGGCGCGGAAGCCAACGAGTGCGCGATCAAGGCCGCCCGGAAATGGGCCGCGGAAAGGAAGGGCCCGGAGGTTTCGACGATCCTGACCCTGGAGAACAGCTTCCACGGCCGCACGCTGACCACCCTGGCGGCGACGGGCCAGGAGCATTATCATGAGCTGTATCAGCCCCTGACCCCCGGCTTCGCCCATTTCCCCGCCGGGGATATGGACGCCCTGCGCCGCCTGTGCGAAACGGGAAAGGTGGCCGGGGTGCTGATCGAGTGCATCCAGGGGGAGGGCGGCGTCGTGCCGCTGGATCCCGGCTTCGCGAAGGAGATGGCGGACTTCCTGCGGGAGAAGGACATCCTGCTGATGGTGGACGAGGTGCAGACCGGCAACGGGCGCACCGGATCCCTGTACGCCTACATGCAGTACGGGCTGCGGCCGGACGTGGTGTCCACCGCCAAGGGCCTGGCCGGCGGGCTGCCCATGGGCGCCACGCTGCTGGGCGAAAGGGTGAAGGACGTCTTCTCCTGGGGGGATCACGGGTCCACCTTCGGCGGAAACCCCGTGGCCGCGGCGGCGGCGCTGTCGGTCGTGAACCGGCTGACGGATGAATTCCTGGCGGAGGTGGCCCGGAAGGGACGGCTCCTGCGGGAGAAGCTGGAAGGCGCTCCGGGGATCCTGGATATCTCCGGCATGGGCCTGATGCTCGGCCTGAAGACGGCGAAGCCCGCGGGCGAGGTGATCTCCGCCTGCATGGAGCGGGGCGTGCTCTGCCTTTCCGCCAAGGACCGGGTGCGGCTGCTCCCCGCCCTGAACATTCCGGATGAGCTGCTCATCCGGGCCGCGGAGGTTCTCCGCGCGTGCTGCGCCGGATAACGCCAAAGGGAAAACCGGATTCACAACCCCCTTTTCTTCACGGATATAATCAGCCTGTCAAAAGAAATCAACGCCGGCGGAAAGCCGGCGGGAGAAGGAAAGGGGATCAGGGAACATGGAGAATACGGCGAACGGGCGGAACTACGGGACAGAACCGGTGATGAGGGACTGGGAGGATCTGGAGGGCCGTCGGATTCCGTTCCAGGCGGACGAAAAAAAGAAGGCGGGCGGCAAGGGGATCTGGCTGATCCTGCTGGGCGCGGTCCTGCTGGTGCTGGCCATGATCGGGGTCGTGAACGCGGCAATGCTGAGCGAGCAGCTGAAGGAAATGGGCATGGGCCACCTGAGCATTGACGAGGCGATGAATGTGCTGAACGAGCTGGCCGCTTTTACGGGCCAGAGCGCCACCGAGGCCCTGAACGGCGCGGATGGTTTCGTGCTCTTCACGGTGGCCCGGAGAGGCCTGATGGCGGTTCTGGGCTGCATGTCCCTGGTGGGCGGATTCCTGATCCGCAAAACCGCGAAATAAAGAACGGAGATATTGAACAGACTGAACGCCGCCTTCGGGCGGCGTTTTCATGCTTTTCGAGCTCCGGACCGGCACGCCGGATTCCGGCGAAAAAACTTCGGAAGCGGTTGAAAAGGCCGCGGCGAACCGGTAAAATGGAGAAGATAAGCGAAAAACGGTATTCACAGGGCTTTTCCCTTTCCGGTTATGATAAGGATGTCTTCAGAAGGCACATCAAAAGACCCGGCCCGGGAAACGGAACAAGCATAAAGGAGAGTCCGAAGATGAGGAAACATGGCAAAAGAGGGATCAGCCTGATCCTGTCCGTACTGCTGCTTTTCGGCATGGCGGGGATCAATGGTCTGTGGTCGGCCGCGGCGGAGGAAGAGACCCTTCAGGAGGGAGAATTCGAGTACGTCGTGCTGGAGGACGGCACGGCCTCGATTACGGCTTATCGGGGAAACGCCCGGAAGGTGGAGTTTCCGTCGAAGGTGGGGGAATACCCTGTCACCCGGGTCAGCAGTTCTTTTGAGGGCAAGGAAAGCATGACCGCGCTGATTCTGCCCGAGGGAATTAAGGCCGTGGAACCTCATGCGTTTTACGGAGCGGAGAACCTCCATTCCGTTCAGTTTCCGGAAAGCCTGGTGGAGATTGGCCTCGGCGCCTTCGGATACTGCAGTAACCTGACGAAGGCCATTCTTCCCGCGGGATTGCAGACGATCGGGGAGAACCCGTTCCAGAATTGTTCCGCCCTGACATCCATCCGCTTTTCGGAAGAGAACGAAAAATACGCGGTGTACAGGAACCTGCTCTACGAAAAAGAAACCCGGACCATCATCGGATGCGCTCCGGGAGCGCTGGAAGAGCACCTGGTGATTCCGGAGGGAACGGCGGCGATCGGAGCGTACGCCTTTTCCGGAACCGCGATCCGGGAAGTGACCTTTCCGGATGGCTTGCAAACGCTTGGTGAGTGGTCATTTGTTCATTGTGATGCTCTGAGGGAGATCCATTTTGCCCGGGGACTGGAGAAAATCCAGGATTTTGCTTTCAATGACTGCATGAGCCTGGAGGAATTCCGGATCCCTGAGGGAGTGACGGAACTTGGTCGGCGGGTGTTTTCCGATTGCAGCGCGCTGAGAACGGTTCAGATTCCCGAAAGCCTCACGGTTATGAGGGAAAACCCGTTCGCCAGGTGCACGGCGCTTTCGGAGCTGATTCTTCCGGAGAATCATCCGGTTTTCGAATGCAGGGATCGATTTTTGATCTGGAAAGACTGGAGAGAAATCATCTGTCATCTGCCCTCGCCGGAGGATGAAGTGGTAACAGTACCGGAAGCGGTTACGGAAATCGGCGCCGGCGCCTTTGAAGAAGACCCTTATTTGAAAAAGGTCATTCTGCCGGCATCGACCAGGATTATCGATGGGGGAGCGTTTTATTTCTGCACGGCATTGGAGTGCGTGGTTATCCAGGAAGGCCTGGAGACCATCGGCGATTCTGTGTTCTCCAGATGTTCTTCCCTGAGGGAAATTACTCTTCCGAAAACCCTGACCAGGATCGGATACTACGCGTTTGACTCCTGCGGCAGCCTGACGGAACTGGATCTTCCCGAAGGGGTGAAGAGTCTTCCCAATGGGTTGTTCGACCGTTGCGGCAGCCTGACGCTCACGGTTCACAGCGATGAACATGAAGCATACTGCCGGAAAAACAATTACTCCTTCGTCAGGGCCGAGGAAGAGCCCGCGGCGGCGGAAGATAAGCCGGTAACGCTTACGGATAAATACGGGGATGAGTTCAACGTCCTTCCGGAAGTATACGCTTATACAAAAGGCAGTCTCACCCTGTTCACGGAGGATCAGGCCATGCGGCAGATCCTCCTGCGCGGCGTGCCGCTGACTTCGATCGGACAAGAGACGGTAAACCGGGGGCCCTGCCTGGTGATGGAGCAGGAGGACGGCAGCAGGCTGATCCTGGAGGAATGTTTCACGCTGGAGGATGCGGAAAGATGGATCCCGGAGGAGAGCCTGATCCGTTTTTTCAGGGCCGTTTTCGGAGAGAATTATGATTACTATCTGGAAGAGCCTGCGGACCTGATGGAAGGCGAACCGCTTGAGACGGTTCTGGCGGAGTCGGAATCCGCCCGCCGGGAGCGGAGCGAGGCGGCGCTGGGGTACATCCGGAGCCTGAGGGTTCCCTACGGAAGCGGGGAGAATGAATGGAGCCTCCCGGGGACCAATCTGTTCGAAGGTCAAAGCCGCCGGCTGATCAAAAAGGATGAAGTAACGACCTGGGCCAGCATGCACGGAATTGTATGGGGAACCGGCACACCGCTGAACGGGTGGTACACGCTGAAAATTATCAAAGATGAGAGCCGGTGGGGGATGCTGACGATGTGTCCCCTCGGAAGCGATGAGAACCACGAGCTTGCGCCGGAGGCCTGGCTTTCCGTCTTCGCTGCCCGGGTTACGGGAAAAACGGAACTGGCGGAGTATTCTCTCAGGGATTCCTCCGATTTTACTCCCGTATACGCGGAGACCCTCGTCGTACGCGGCACGCCGGCGGAGCTGGCCTACGAGAGCTTCTCCGGAGAAGAAGGAAAGCCCTTCAGGGTCAGGGTGACCCTGCTTGAAAAGCCAAAAGGCGGTTCTGCGGATTTCCGATGGTACTACCGCATGGATGATTCTGAAATCTACTCCCTGCAGAGCGAGGGCGATTCAGTCTCCGTCACCGGCCGGGAAACCGTTCTTGAAACGGCCGTTTCGCCCGCGGGTTACGTCGGGCTTGCGCTTCCTGAATATGGGCTCTGCTCCTATTTCCCGGTCGCGACCGGGCGGGAGCTTCCTTCCTTCACCTCTTCCCATCTGGAAGCGGCTGTGGCGGGAGAGCCTCTTCATATCCGATACGCGATCCATGAGAACGGATATCCCATCGCGAAAGCCGGAATTGTGATAGAGGCGGATGTGAACGGCACCATTGAAACGGTGGGAGAGTTTCCGCTTTCGGAACTGACCGGGCAGGTGGAATTTGTTCCCACGGAGGAGATGGACTGGATCAGCGGGACAATAGTCATTCAGTTTGAATCGGGCATCGCCTATACCGGGGACATCCGGATAAATCAAAGCGTGGGCGGAACAAAGTACCATCCGGAGAAGGTCCGGATTCATATCGACCGGGAGGAACTGCGGGTCGGTGAAACGGCAACCCTGACCTATGAGGCGGAAAACATAAAGGATCTTTCAACCTTGCGCTTCTGGATCATCAATTATACGGAGAACTGCAATTTCCGTTTTACGGCGGATCACAGCAACGCTCAGGATCTGGAAGCGGCGTCCTCCGGAACGGTTCAGATTACGCCGGAGGAGGCGGGAATCCTTGATCTGTCCATCCTCTTTGTAGATTCGGAAGGATATGACAGCGGCGCGGGCATTTTCGGAGTGCGCGTGACGGAATAAGGGCGGGGAGAGAATCATGTTCAGATTACCGGAACACTGGTCGGCCTGGGAAGTGACCGGCCGCGTGGGAGAAGGATCCTACTCCGTGGTCTACGAGGCGGTCAGGAAGGATGATCCGACGATCCGATGCGCGGTCAAGCTGATTACGATTCCCCAGGACGAATCGGAATACGATGACATGCTTGCCGAAGGGTTTGACACGGCGCTGTCCAAATCCTTCTTCGATGAGGCGGTCCGGGATTTCACCCGGGAAGTGCGCCTGATGGAGCACTTCAAGGGCATGCAGAACATCGTCAGCATCGAGGACTACAAGGTGATTCCCAAGGAAGACGGAATCGGCAGCTATATCTATATCCGGATGGAGCTGCTGAACTCCCTGGAAAAGTATCTGAGCGACAAGGTGCTGTCCGAGCGGGAAATCCTCCAGATCGGGCTCGATATCTGCACCGCGCTGGAATTCTGCCGGGAGAAGAACATCATCCACCGGGATATCAAGCCGGCGAACATCTTCGTCAACGACCGGATCGGATCCCATGTGTTCTACAAGCTGGGAGACTTCGGTATCGCCCGCAATCTGGAAGGCAAAACCATGGGAATGAGCGCCAAGGGAACGCCCAACTACATGGCGCCGGAGGTTGCGGCGGGCCTGCCCTATGACGCGACCGCGGATCTGTATTCCCTGGGCCTGACGCTGTACTGGCTGCTGAACGGGAGACGGCTGCCCTTCTTCCCCCAGACGCAGCTGTACAGCCCGTCGGCCAAGCGGGAGGCGCTGGGCAGACGATTGGCGGGAGAGGCGCTTCCCCCGCCGGTCAACGCCAGTCCGGAGGCCGCGGAGGCGATCCTGAAGGCCTGCGCGTACAGGAAAGAGGACCGGTATGCCAACGCGACGGAGATGAAGCGGGCGCTGGAGGCCGTGCTGCGGGCCGGGGAGACCGCGGGGGAAAAACCGAAGGAATCCGGAGAGAGCGCGGAGAGCGCGGAAACTGCGGAAACGGAAGCATCCGCCCCGACCCCGGAAAAACCGAAGAAGCGGCGCGCCGTCGTGATCGGATCCGTCGCCGCGGCGGTGCTGATTCTGGCGGGCGGCGGAAAGATGCTCCTGGACCGGCAGGGGGAGCGGGCGGCCGGGACGGAAACGGCTCCCGCCGCGGAAACTCCGGGGACGGAGGAGACCGCGGAGCCGGAGCAGAGCGGGCTCCCGGAGGAGCCGGCGGCGGAGACCGCGGAGCCGGAGCAAAGGAAGAACGAAAAGAAGGAAATCGAAGAATCGGAGAAGGACGTGCTGCCGGAGGAAACCGCGGAGCCGGAGCAGCCGGAGGAGACGGCTGCGGAAACGGCTCCCGCGGCGGAAACCCCGGGGACGGAGGAGACCGCGGAACCGGAGCAGCCGGAGGAGACGGCGACGGAAACGGCCCCCCCGGCCACGAAAACCCCGGCCCCGGAGGTAACGGAGGAGCCTTTGCCGGACTGGCTGCGGGTCGGGATCCCTACGGACACCCCGGCCCCGGAGGAAACCGAGGAGCCTTTGCCGGACTGGCTGCGGGTCGGAATCACCACGGAGACCCCGGCGTCGGAGGAAACCGAGGAGCCCGCGCAGGATTGGCTGAATGGAAATTGAGGGAAAACCGGAAAGAAAACAGGGGAAAAGGGAAGAAAAGGAACAAAGGAAAACGGATTTCACAGGATGCCCGCGGCCCCCGGTATGATATAAGTGCCGTGATATGAAAGCCGGAAGGGCGGCCTGGTCAGGATGTCCCGGCCGGGATCCCCGGACAGCCGGATTCACGGAAAGACCCGGCGCGGTAAGTCCCGCGGCGGGACGGAAGGAGCGAGGAAAAGAAAATGGCTGAAGAGCTGGATCGCAGTTATGATTTTACCCGGGTGGCATGGGACAAGATGTATGACGCCGTGGACAGCAGCTATTTCCAGGAGATGGACGCGGAGCTGATCTACCGGGCTCTGGAAAAGGAGCTGAAGCCGGTGCCCTTCGGGGACTACCTGAGGCGGTATATCTACAAGAAGACCGGGATGGAGGGCTCCTTCCGGGATGTGCCGCTGCGGGATTATCAGATGATCATCATCGACGCTTTCCGGGACAATCACACTCCCGCCTCCTTTACTCCCACGACGGCCAAGCTCAGCGCGCTGAGCCGGAACTGGCTGACCCAGCAGACAGTGAAGCGCCAGGTGGTGCTGCTGCTGGGCTTCGGGCTGGGCATGAGCGCCGAGGACGTGAATATGTTCCTTTACAAGGCCCTGCATGAGCAGGCGCTGAACACCCAGGATCCCTTTGAGATGATCTGCCTGTACTGCTACGAGCACGGATACGGATACTACAAGTATGAGCAGCTGTGGAAGATCTATGAGCAGATGACCCCGGAAAACCTGGATATGAAGCTGATCTATGAGGGCCAGGCGGTGGGCCGGCCGGAGTCGGTGCAGTCCACCCAGGACGACGCCCGCCTGATGACCTATCTGCTTTCGCTGAAGGGCGGGGACGGCGCCACCCGGGCGGCGGAAAACGCCTGGCGGGTCTTCGGGAATCTGTATGACCAGGCCCGGGAGATCGTCGCGGAGGTCTATAACCAGGAGAGCAGGGAGAACACGGATCTGTATGTACGGGAGCTGCGGGAGCAGCTGGACCGGAACGACCGGCTGTACGAGGAGGAAAAAGCTGCCCGGCTGAAGCGGGCGGAGAACGCACGGAAGGTCTGGACGAAGGAGGATATCACGGAGAGCGACCTGGAGCACATCCTGTGCTCGGCGATCCCGACGGATCAGAACGGAAACCTGACCCCGGCCAAGAAATCCACCCTCTACGGCCAGTTTGAGGGCAAGCGGGTCAGCCGCAAGCGGATGAACGAGCTGCTGCACCGCCGGACGGAGGTGGACCGCTTCGACCTGATCACGCTGAACTTTCTGATCCACGCGGAGCGGGTGGACCAGCAGCCCAACGCCCGGAAGCGGTATATCCGCTTTATCGAGACCACAAATCAGCTGCTGAAGGACTGCGGAATGGGCCCGCTGTATGTGGCGAATCCCTACGAGTGCTTCGTGCTGATGTGCATCCTGTCCGTCTCCCCGCTGGAAACCTACGCGGACGTGATGGAGATGAGCTACGACCGGGAATCCTGATCCCGCGCCGGGGCGGAAGCCGCCGGGCAGCGGGATTCTGGGTCCGAATAAACGCGGCGTCGGCGTAATAGTCCGTCTCCGCGTATTTCATTTCACAAAGATTGATGATCTGATAACTTTTCTTAACTCGTTTTTGGGGGCACTTAAGGAAAGGAAGCGGGCAATTCCGCGCCGCCGGCACGCCGCGATTGAAACCGCGGGCGGTTTATGGCATAATGGCGGGGAAACCGAAAGACAGCTGAGAACGCCGGGAATGCGGAGAATGCCGGGAAGGCAGAGAAAGCAGAGAAGGCAGAGCCGGAAAGTCTGAGGCGGCAGCCGCCGGAAAGACAGACGGAGAAGGAGAAAAGCAGACCCATGTCCGAAATGAATTCGCTGATTCCGCCGGAGGGAAACGCGCTGGCCGGCCAGCCCCTGGCGGCCAGGATGCGGCCTTCCTCCCTGGACGAGTTTGCGGGGCAGGAGCATCTGATCGGGGAGGGAAAGGTGCTGCGCAGGCTGATCGCCTCGGACACGATTTCCTCCATGATCTTCTGGGGTCCGCCCGGGGTCGGAAAGACGACCCTGGCGCAGATCATCGCCCACCAGACCCGGGCGACCTTTATCAATTTCTCTGCGGTGACCAGCGGGATCAAGGAGATCCGCCAGGTCATGACCCAGGCGGAGGAGAACCGGATGTACGGCATCCGGACCATCGTCTTTGTGGATGAAATCCACCGCTTCAACAAGGCGCAGCAGGACGCCTTTCTCCCCTTCGTCGAGCGGGGCAGCATCATCCTGATCGGCGCGACGACGGAGAATCCCTCCTTTGAGATCAACAGCGCGCTGCTCTCCCGGTGCAAGGTTTTCGTGCTGCACGCCCTGAGCCGGGAGAACATCCTGTGGCTGCTGCGCCGGGCCCTGAAGGACGACCGGGGCTTCGGGCAGGATCATGTGAAGATCCCGGACCGGGGGCTGGAGGCCATCGCGGATTTCTGCAACGGGGACGCCCGGAGCGCCCTGAGCACGCTGGAGATGGTGGTGCTGAACGGGGATGTCAGCGAGGAGGGCATCACCGTGACGGACGAGACCCTGACCCAGTGCCTGTCGAAGAAGAGCCTCATGTACGACAAGGACGGGGACGAGCATTACAACCTGATCTCCGCGCTGCACAAGTCCATGCGGAACTCTGACCCGGACGCGGCGGTCTACTGGATGACCCGCATGCTGGAGGGCGGGGAGGATCCGCTGTATATCGCCCGGCGGGTGCTCCGCTTCGCGGCGGAGGACGTCGGGCTGGCGGACCCCC
>CAMVDI010000051.1 GCA_947166205.1 uncultured Clostridia bacterium | reverse complement strand
AAGCCCGCCGAAAAGGGCGGAAAGCACGAGGAGCCTTCCTTCCCGGAGGAGATCGGCATCGACGTGTTTGACCAGTGCCGGATCCAGGTCGCCCGGGTGCTGGAATGCAAAAAGGTGGAAAAGAGCAGCAAGCTGCTGCAGTTCCGCCTGAGCTTCGGCCGGGACGGGGAGCGCACGATTCTCAGCGGAATCGCCAAATTCTACCGGCCGGAGGAGCTGACCGGCCGGCAGGTGGTCGCCATCACGAACCTGGCGCCCCGGAAGATCGCGGGCATCGAAAGCCAGGGGATGATCCTGTCCGCCCTGGACGATCAGGGCTGCCTGCGGCTTCTGTCCGTGGGCGAGGGCGTGGAGGACGGAGCGATCGTCGGATGAGAGCGCTTTTCGACAGCCACTGCCACGTCAACGAGGACCGGTTCGAGGAAGACCGGGACCAGGTGCTGGAGCGGATGAAGGAATACGGAATCACCCGCTATGCGGTGATCGGGTCCGACATGGCCACCTCCCGGGCCTGCGCTGAATACACCCGGACCCATCCGGAGGCGGTCTGCGCGGTGGGAATCCACCCCCATGAAGCCAAAGGATTCCGGGAGGAAGACCTGGACACCCTGGCCGGATGGATCCGGTCCGGGGAAGCCCGGGCCATCGGGGAGATCGGGCTGGACTATTACTACGACCTGAGCCCCCGGGAGGTTCAGCGGGAGGTCTGCCGGAAACAGATGGAACTGGCCTGGGAGCTGGGATGCGCCGCGGTGTTTCACGTCCGGGACGCGCACCCTGACATGCTGGAGATCATGAAATCCATGAAGGGCCGGCTGACCCCGGGCATCCTGCACTGCTTCAGCGGCAGCGCAGAGACCGCGCGGGAATACCTGAAGATGGGGTATATGATCTCCTTCGCGGGGCCGGTGACCTTCAAGAAGGCGCCGAAGCTGCGGGAAGCGGCCCTGACCGTGCCGAAGGACCGGCTGCTGATCGAGACGGACAGCCCGTATCTCGCGCCGGAACCGGTCCGGGGGCGGCGGAATGAACCGGCGAACGTCCGGTTTGTGGCGGAGAAGCTGGCGGAAATCCGGGGAGAGGACCCGGAGGAGCTGGCGGCCTATACCTTTGAGAACGCCTGCAGAATCTACGGAATCCGATAAAAAAGCCTGCCTGGCCGCGTGCCAGGCAGGCTTTCATAATCATGATGAGGAAGACCGGGCGGAGCCGGCGGGATCCCATCCAGCAGGGGAGCCGGACCGGCCGCCCCCGCGGCCTTATTTCGCCTTGAGGGCTGCCCGGACCTGATCCTCCGTCATCCCGGGGGAGAGGGCGGGGGAATAGAGCAGATCCAGCATGAGCCAGTCCACCTGGCTGAGGGCCTGGGTCTCCGTCCACCGGTCATACAGAATGCTGTCCGAATAGACCAGGTGATCCCCGGGAAGCCCCAGTGCGCCGACCAGCTCCTCAAGAATCAGATGATTCCGCTGGGGCTGATCCGTCACGTCGGAGGCGATGCCCACCCGGGCGGAGACGATCACGGAACGCTCCGTCTGAAAGGTGAAGAAACCCCAGTTTCCCTCCTGATAATCGGAGAAATAATACTTCATCATGTACTCCGGAACGAACCAGACGCGGACGGAAGCCTCCGAATCCCGCCGGACCCGACGGGCGCCGGGGAAGGAAGACACCCGGAGGTTCAGATCCCGCAGAAAGCCGTCCAGGACGGCCAGATCCTCCCGGGTCGGGGAGCCGCCGGCCCAGACCGTCACCTCCCTGCCCCACCGGGTCAGGGGCTGAAGATCCGGACCGTATTCCGGGCGGAGGGCGCAGCGGAGCAGCAGGGAGACCGCCTTCCGGCGGGCGTCCGCCTCCCCGGAGGGATGGAAGGCCTCCCCCCGGGCGGAGGGGGCGAAGAGCAGCGCGAGCAGCAGAACAAGCGCCGCGGCGCGGCGCGGAAAAACGAACCGAACCCTGGACCGCATCCGGAACCCTCCCTTCCGACGGATCATGCGTTTTTTTCTCGGCAACATCTTACCATGCTTCGGGCCCGGAGGCAAGACGGGGATTTCCCGCCGAAAGAGGCTTCCCCGCTGAAAGGGGCTTCCCCGGGGGACGGGTTCCCCGCGGGACGGATTCCTTGCGGAAAAGGGGAAAAGGTTCTATACTGGGCGCGGACGCCGGCCCGGGAGAATCCCGGAAGCCGGAGAGAATCCGAAGCGGAGAGGACGCATATGAAGGACAGCATCTATCTGGACAACGCGGCCACCACCTCCCTGTCCCCGGAGGTTTACCGGGAGATGGCGGCCTGCATGGAAACCTGCTACGGCAATCCATCCAGCATCCACGGGACGGGGCGGGAAGCCTACAGGCTGCTGGACCGGGCCCGGAAGCAGGTGGCGGCGGCGCTGAACGCGCAGCCCCAGGAGATCTATTTTACATCCGGAGGAAGCGAGAGCGACAACTGGGCGGTCAAGGGGGCGGCCTTTGCCCTGCGGAAGCGGGGAAGGCATCTGATCACCAGCGCCGTGGAGCATCACGCGGTGCTGAACACCTTCCGCTGGCTGGAAAAGCAGGGCTTTGAGGTCACCTGGCTTCCCACGGACGGGGAGGGTATGGTGGATCCCCGGGACGCGGAAAAGGCCATCCGCCCGGATACGGTGCTGATCTCCGTGATGACCGCCAACAACGAGGTCGGAACCCTGCAGCCCATCCGGGAGATCGGGGAGACGGCCCGGGAGCGGGGGATCCTCTTCCATACGGACGCGGTCCAGGCCATCGGGGCCCTGGACATGGACACCCGGTCGCTGCCCGTGGATCTGATGAGCCTGAGCGCCCACAAATTTCACGGCCCGAAGGGGATCGGCGCGCTCTATGTCCGCGGGGGAACGCGGATCGATCCTCTGATCCACGGCGGCGCCCAGGAACGGGGAAGACGGGCGGGAACGGAAAACCTGCCCGGCGCCGTGGGCATGGGGAAGGCCATCGAAACCGCCGCGGCGGGGATTCCGGAGCGGACGGCCCGGATCGCGGCGCTCCGGGATCTGCTGATCTCCGGGATCCTGGATCAGATCCCCGGGGCGGTGCTGAACGGCTCCCGCTCCCGGCGGCTGCCCGGAAACGCGCATTTCAGCTTCCCCGGCGCGGACGGGGAGGCGCTGCTGCTGCGGCTGGACCTGATGGGTATCGCCTGCTCCGGGGGAAGCGCCTGCACCTCCGGCGCCGCGGAGCCCAGCCACGTGCTGGAAGCCATGGGCAGAAGCCCGGAAACCGCCCGGGGCGGCCTCCGGTTCAGCCTGGGCGACGGGAACACGGAGGCGGAAATCCGGGAGGTGCTGCGGGTGCTTCCGCCGCTGGTGGCGGAGCTGACCCGGTAATTCTTCAGGAAGCGGAACCCCGTCCGCAGGCTTTCGGTAATTGCGTAACATTATTCCGTCAGAAATGTAACAAAAGATTCACGAACTTGACATTTTTTGCCGGACTGGGTATGATGATACCGACTGAAGGACGGAATCCGAAACCGGTTTCTGACTGAAAGGAGGGGAGCCGCGGAGGCCGCGGCTCTGAAAAAAAGCGAATGATTGTTTCCTTTGCGCTGGCTGTGATGCTGCTCGCGCTGTGCGCGGCGCCGGCCTTTGCGTATGATACGGCGGAGGTAGTCGGCGGATGGCTCCGGCTGCGGGCGCAGCCCAGCTACACCGCCGCGGTGCTGGCCAGCTACCGGAGCGGGACGGTGGTCACCGTGCTGACCCGCTCCAACGGATGGACCCGGGTGCTGACCCCGGATTTCCGGGTCGGGTTCATGGACAGCCGGTACCTGCGGAGCAGCTCGTCCCCCGTCCCCACGCCCCAGCCGGTGCCGTCCAGAACCTGGACCCAGGTCAACCGGACCGCCTACGTCACCAGCCAGAACGGCCGGGATGTCCGGCTGCGCAGCGCCCCCACCGTGAACCAGACGAACGTGCTGGGCCTGTACCCGGTGGGCCGGACGGTCACGGAGCTGCGGGTTTCCAGCGACGGATGGTCCTACATCAAGGTGGACCGGAAGCACGGATACATGATGTCCAAATATCTGACCACCTATCATTATACCCCCCTGCCCCAGTATCCCGCCTATCCGACCTATCCGCCCTACTACCCTTACTATCCTCCGGCGCCGACCCAGGTGCCCGCGGCCACCTATATCCCGATTCCGACCCAGGCGCCAGCGGCCACCTACATTCCCATTCCCACCGCCACGCCGACGCCGACCCCTACGCCCACCCCTACGCCTGAACCCACCGCCACGCCCCAGCCCACCCCGGATCCCGCCGCGATCTCCCAGGTCAAGCTCGATCCCCTGAAGCCCCGGGTGGGGGACACGGTGAAGGTCATCGTCGTTCCGGAGAACGCGGAATTCTCCGTGACCTGGTACCGGATGGAAGACAATGTCTGGCTGGGCAGCAACCCGACCTACAAGGTGACGGAGGCCGACAAGGGCTGCCGCGTCGTGGCACATGTACAGGGCGTCGGCGCCTCCGCCGGTTTCCGGGTGGACGCCCCGACGGACCCGGTACAGGAGCAGGTTTCCCCCTGAGGGGCGGTCCCTCGGACAAAGAACAAAGCGCCGGCGGCATGCCGGCGCTTTGACGCTGTCCGGAAACCCGGAAGCGCGTAAAGGTACGGATCCTGGGGCCGGGGCCTCAGAACCGCTTCAGCCAGAGGGAAAATGTATTCTCAAAATCGGAGGAAACAAAGCGGTACATGCTGATCAGAAAGGCCACCAGGGCGAGAATCACGGCCATGCCGAGAATCAGGCCGCCCAGATCCCGGAGATCGGCGGCCAGGCGGAACTTCCGCCGCTTCCCCGCCCGCCTCTCTTCCTCGGAAAGCGGATCCTCCCCGCTGAGATCCTCCTCCGGAACGCCGGGATCGGCCAGCTCGTCAAAACCGTCGTCATATTCCTCCTCGTCCCAGTCGTCCTCTTCTTCCCGGACGGGGGCGAAACGGTGGGTATAGGCTCCGTCATCCGGACGGGGCTGAAAATAGGCCATGAGCAAGCCTCCTTTCCCGCAGGATCCCCGGAGACGGAAGGGCCGCGCCGGGGAGAACGGAATGATTGTACCGCAGAATCCCGGAAAACACAACTGCCGGCGCGTATCCGGGCTGAGCCCGGCCCGGATGCGCGCCGGCGATTTTTGACGTTGATTTTGATCCTTCCGGCAAGTAAAATAAATAGGATAACGCCCGGGGCGCAGACAGGAGGAGGGATGGCATGTACTGTCAGGTGATCGTGGACATCGCGCATGAGAATGTGGCCAGGCCCTTTACCTACGCGGTTCCGGAGGGAATGAAGCTGGAGCGGGGGCAGCGGGTGCGGGTGCCCTTCGGCCCCCGGGAAAAGGAAGGGGTCGTGCTGGGCCTGTCCGCGGAGCCGGACTGCGATCCGGAGCGGATCCGGTCCGTGATCCGGCCCCTGGAGGATTATCCCGCGATCCTGCCGCAGATGATTGACCTGGCGAAGGAGATGGCGGAGCGGGTGCACTGCCCGCTGGCGGAGACCCTGCGGCTGATGATCCCCGCGGAGATGCGGGGCGGGCGCGTCCGGGTGCGGACGGAGCGGATCGCGGAGCTGGCCGCGGACCGGGAGACGGCGGAAAAGGCCCTTGCGGCGGAGAAGAAGAGCCCGAAGCGGAAAGCCCTTCTGGAAGCACTGCTGGCGGAATCCCCCCGGCGGGTTTCCGAGCTGGCGGAAATCGTCCGGGATCCCCGGGACGCCCTCCGGAGCCTGGAGGCCGCCGGCCTGATCCGGACGGAGGAGCGGGAGAGCCTGCGGAAGCCCGGGGAGGGAATCCGGATTGACAACGTCCGGTGGCATCCGCTGACCGAGGAGCAGCAGGACGTGCTGGAGGAGATTCTGCCCAGCCTGGAGCGGGGCGGGGGCCGCTTCCTGCTGCACGGGGTGACGGGAAGCGGCAAGACGGAGGTCTTTCTGCACGCCGCCAGGCGCACGCTGGAGATGGGAAAGAGCGTGGTGATCCTCGTGCCGGAGATCGCACTGACCCCGCAGATGGTCAGCTGGTTCCGGGGAAGATTCGGCCAGGTTTCCGCCGTGCTGCACAGCCGCCTGAGCCCCGGGGAACGGTTCGACGAGTGGCGGAGGATCCGGCGGGGAGACGCCCGGATCGTGATCGGCGCCCGCAGCGCGGTTTTCGCACCGGCGGAGCGGCTGGGGCTGATCGTTGTCGACGAGGAGCATGAAAGCACCTACCGCAGCGACCACCACCCCCGGTACGACGCCCGGGAGATCGCCGAGAGCCGGTGCGCCCGGGAGGGGGCGGCCCTGATCCTGGCCAGCGCGACGCCCAGCGTCCTTTCCTTCGCGAAGGCCCGGCGGGGGGACTATACACTGCTGGAGATGCCCCGGCGGGTGGCGGACCGGCCGCTGCCGGAGGTCCGGATCGTGGACATGCGCCGGGAGCTGGAGAACAACAACCGCTCGGTGCTGAGCCGGGAGCTGGTCCGGGAGCTGGCGGACTGCCTGGGCCGGGGCGAGCAGGCGATGCTGCTGATCAACCGGAGGGGATATCACTCCTTCGTCAGCTGCAGGAGCTGCGGATATGTGGTCAAGTGCGATCAGTGCGACGTGAGCATGACCTGCCACGTGGAGGAGGACGGCGGGACGGCGGAGCGGCCCCTGCTCCGGTGCCACTACTGCGGCGCCACCCGGCCGATTCCGGACAGATGCCCCGCCTGCGGGAGCCGGTACATCCGGTACTTCGGGGCCGGGACCCAGAAGGTGGAGGCGGAGGTGCGCCGGCTTTTCCCCGGCGCCGCCACCGCCCGGATGGACATCGACACCACCGGGGGCCGGGACGGGCACGCCAGGATTCTGGAGGCCTTCCGGAGCGGAAGGGTTCAGGTGCTGATCGGCACCCAGATGATCGCCAAGGGGCTGGACTTTCCCCGGGTGACGCTGGTGGGCGTGGTCGCGGCGGACCTGACGCTGAACCTGCCGGACTACCGGAGCCGGGAGCGGACCTTTCAGCTGCTGACCCAGGTCTCCGGCCGGGCGGGAAGAGGAAAGCTGCCAGGGCAGGTCGTCATCCAGACCTACAAACCGGACGATCCTGTGATCCGCCTGGCGGCGGGCCAGGACTACCGGGCCTTTTTCGAGCGGGAATTCCAGCGCCGGCGGGTCTCCCTCTATCCGCCCTTCACGATCATGGCGCGGATTCTGGCGGAGAGCCGGACGGAGGAGGCCGGGGCGAAGGCCGCCGCGGAAATGGAGGAGCGGATCCGGGCGGAGATCGCGGCCCGCCCCGCCTGGCAGAAGAAGATCCTGATGATGAACACGGAACCCCCGGGCATCCGGATGCTGCGGGGCAGATATCGGCACCAGATCCTGTTCAAGCTGCTGGTGAGCCCGGAGGCGGAGGAGCTCTGCGCCATGCTGACGGAGATGGCGGACGAGCCCCGGGAGGACGTTCAGACCCTCTTTGAATACAACCCCGCCGCCATGATCTGACGGAGAATACATCCTATCCTTCTCAATCATCATTTCTCCCAAATCGTTTATATCAGGGAAAGATGACTTCTGGTGATACCTGTTCATTCCGCGGCCTGTCCATTAAAGACCGTTCGCGCAAAAGGACCGTCCCTCTGTTCCACTGGTCCCTCTGTTCCACTTGCCATTCCGCCGTTTTGGGCTATAATATGATCAGGGTTCTTTCAGAAAGAAACGGAACGGCAAAGGAGCGAAGAAGACATGGCAACCAGAAAGATTGTGACCATCGGGGACGAAGGCCTGCGGAAGGTCTGCCGGAAGCAGGAGAAATTCGACCTGCGGCTGTCGGTTCTGCTGAAGGATATGGCGGACACCATGTACAAGGCGCAGGGCGTCGGGCTGGCGGCCCCGCAGGTGGGCATCCTGCGCCGGGTGGTTGTGATCGACGTGACGGAAGACCACAGCGGACTGCGGGAGATGGTGAACCCGGAGATTCTTGAGCGGAGCGGAAGCCAGACCGGGCGGGAAGGCTGCCTGTCCGTTCCGGACCGCCAGGGCGTCGTGACCCGGCCCATGCGGGTCCGGGCCAGGTATCAGGACCGGCACGGAAACTGGCAGGAGCTGGAGGCGGAAGGGCTGGAAGCCCGGGCGGTCTGCCACGAGCTGGACCACCTGGACGGGGTGCTGTACGTGGATATAATGGATCGGGAGCTGACGGAGGAAGAGATCCAGGGGCATATACCGGAGGATGACAACTGATGCGGATCGTTTTTATGGGAACCCCCGATTTCGCCGTGCCCTGCCTCGAAAGCATGATCGGGGCGGGATACGAGGTGGCCGCGGTCTTTACGCAGCCGGACCGGCCGAAGGGCCGGGGAAACCGGCTGACGCCGCCGCCGGTCAAGGTCTGCGCGGAGAAACACGGCATCCCCGTTTTTCAGCCGGAAAAGATCCGGCGGGACGGGGCGGAGGATCTGCGGGCGCTGGCCCCGGACCTCTGCGTGACGGCGGCTTTCGGCCAGATTCTGAGCCAGGAGATCCTGGACATCCCCCGGATGGGCTGCGTCAACGTGCACGCGTCGCTTTTGCCCCGGCACAGGGGATCCGCACCCATCGCCTGGGCGATCCTGCAGGGGGACCGGAAGACCGGCGTGACCACCATGATGATGGACAAGGGAATCGACACCGGGGATATGCTGCTGCGGGCGGAGACGGAGATCGGGGAGACGGAAACCTGCGGCGAGCTGACGGAACGGCTGAGCCGGATCGGGGCGGAGCTGCTGATGGAGACGCTGAGGCGGCTGGAGGCCGGGGACCTGCGGGCGGAGCCCCAGAACGAGGCGGAGATGACCTATGACCCCATGCTGAACCGCGGGATGGGGGAGGCGGACTTTACGGGGACGGCGGAGGAGGTCCGGGGGGCGGTCAACGGCCTGAACCCCTGGCCCTGCGTCAGCGTTCCCCTGGGAGAGGGCAGGCTGAAGCTGCTGCGGGCGGCCGTGGCGGAGGGAACCGGAGCGCCGGGGGAGGTGCTGCGGGCGGATCCCCGGGAGGGCCTGATCATCGCCTGCGGCCGGGGCGCGGTCCGGATTCTGGAGCTGCAGGCACCGGGCGGAAAAAGGATGCGCCCGGAGGACTATCTGCGGGGGCACGCCCTTCCGGCGGGAACCCGGCTGTGACCGGAGAGACGGAGCCAGACAGAACGCGGGGGGCGGAGAGTCCGCCGCAGTGGGGAGAAAACAGAAATACATGAACAGGACAGAGAAGAACGGAATGCCGGACAGGACGGAAGCCGGCCGCCCGGCGGGCGAAAGGGGAGCGGGAAGCGGAAGGCCGGCCCGGGCGGGGAAACCCGGGGAGGGGCATTTTTCCCGGCCCGCGAAGGGACAGCCCGGGAAGCCCGCCGGCCCCTACGGCCGGCCGGCGAAGGGAACCTACGGCCGGCCCGCGAAGGGCCCCGGCGGACGGCCCGCGAAACCCGCCGGCCCTTACGGCCGGCCCGCCCCGAAGCGGGAAAAGCCCGCGGAGATGGAGGGACTGGCGCCCCGGAGACTGGCGCTGAAAGTGCTGCGGGAGGTGACCGAGGAAGGGGCCTACGCTTCCCTGAGCCTGGACCGGGCCATGCAGGGCTGCGGGCTGAGCGGAGCGGACCGGAGGCTGGCCTCGAGGCTGGTCTATGACACGCTGGACCGGCTGGTATACCTGGACTGGATGCTGGGCCAGGTGATGGCCCGGGAGGATACGGACATCCGGCTGCGGAACATCCTGCGGCTGGGGGCCTGCCAGATCCTGATCGAGGACCGGATTCCCGAAAGCGCGGCCACCAACACCTGCGTCCAGCTGTGCGCGGAGCAGGGGATCGAGGGGCTGAAGGGCGTCTGCAACGGCATCCTGCGCAATCTGGTCCGGAAGAAGGATGAGCTGCGGCTCCCGGACCCGGAGACGGAACCGGAGAAGGCCTTCGCGGTCCGCTGCAGCGTGCCGGAATGGCTGGGAACCCGGCTCCGGAAGGACTGGGGCGATGAGGAGGCGGAACGGATCGCCTGCTGGCGGAACACGGACAGCGCCATCACCATCCGCAGAAACCTGCTCAGGACCGACGAGGCCGGCTTTGACGCGATCCTGGAAAAGAAGATCTGGGGAAAGGAAAAGGCGGATCTTCCCGGGGCCCGGCGGATCACCGGCGCCATGGATATCGCCCGGGACTCGGACTTCCTGAAGGGATACTTCAGCATCCAGAGCGAGAGCAGCATGATGGTCTGCCTGGCACTGGATCCCCAGCGGGGGTCCCGGGTGCTGGACTGCTGCGCCGCCCCGGGCGGGAAGACCTGCTATATTTCGGAGCTGATGGGGGACACGGGCCGGGTTCAGGCCTGGGACATCCATGACCACCGGGTCAGCCTGATCGCCGCCCAGCAGCGGAGGCTGGGGCTGGAGAACATCCGGCCCATCGTGCGGGATGCCGCGAAGTTCCGGGAGGACCTGGACGGCCAGATGGACGCGGTGCTGC
>CAMVDI010000050.1 GCA_947166205.1 uncultured Clostridia bacterium | reverse complement strand
GTCACCGCGTACACGATGGCCACCTGGCAGCCCACCCGCACGGGCCGGCTGCGCTTCTGCTTCAGCACCTCAACGATCCGCTCGCCCAGCGCCAGCCGGGCCTTGGTGTCCGCGTCCAGGTCGCTTCCGAACTGGGCGAAGGACTGCAGTTCCCGATACTGGGCATAGAGCAGCTTCAGCTCGCCGGCCACCTTCTTCATGCCCTTGATCTGGGCGGCGCCGCCCACCCGGCTGACGGAAATGCCCGGATTGATGGCGGGCCGGATGCCGCTGTGGAAAAGCTCCGTCTCCAGGAAGATCTGGCCGTCCGTGATGGAAATCACGTTGGTGGGGATATAGGCGGAGACGTCCCCCGCCTGGGTCTCGATGATGGGCAGGGCCGTGATGGACCCGCCGCCGTATTCCGGCGCCACACAGGCCGCCCGCTCCAGCAGCCGGGAATGCAGGTAGAACACGTCGCCGGGATAGGCCTCGCGTCCCGGAGGCCTGCGGATCAAAAGGCTCAGCGCCCGGTAGGCCACCGCGTGCTTGCTCAGGTCGTCATAGACGATGAGCACGTCCCGGCCCTTGGCCCGGAAATACTCCGCCATGGCGCATCCCGCGTAGGGCGCGATGTACTGCAGAGGCGCGCTCTCCGCCGCGGAGGCCGAGACGATGATGGTATAGGGCATGGCCCCCGCCTTGCTCAGCTCCTGGGCGATCTGGACCACGGAGGTGCGCTTCTGGCCGATGGCCACATAGATGCAGATGACCCCTGTGTTCCGCTGGTTCAGGATGGTGTCCACCGCGATGGTGGTCTTGCCTGTCTGCCGGTCCCCGATGATCAGCTCCCGCTGCCCCCGCCCGATGGGAATCATGCTGTCGATGGCGATGATGCCCGTCTGCAGCGGCACGGAAACGCTCTTCCGCTCAATGATGCCCGGCGCGGGGGATTCCACGGGGCGGATGCCGCTGGCGGCTACCGGGCCCTTGCCGTCGATGGGCTCGCCCAGCGCGTTGACCACCCGGCCCAGCAGGCCCTCGCCCACCGGCACGCTGAGGGCTTCCCCGCTGCGGTAAACGGCGGAACCCTCGTGGATATTGTCCCGGTCGCTGAGGATGGCGACGGAAACCGTCTCCTCCTCCAGATTCTGGGCCACGCCGAAGCTGCCGTCCTCAAAGCGGAGCAGCTCGTTGGCCATGCAGGAGCGCAGCCCGTAGACCGTGGCGATGCCGTCGCCCACGGTGATGACCGTGCCGTTCTCCTTCATTTCGATCCGGTTCTCGTACTGTTGGATCTGCTGTTTGATAATGCTGCTGATCTCTCCGGCCCTGGAGCTCATGAATCCATCACTTCCTTGATCTCTTGCAGTCGGGTGCGCAGCGTTCCGTCCAGCACCCGTCCCTCAGTTTCCACGCGGATCCCGCCCAGCAGCGCGGGATCCACCCGGCAGTCCAGTATCATCTTCCGTCCGAAGCGCTTCTCCAGCTTTTCCCGCAGCTTTTCCTTCTCCTCAGCGGTCAGCTCCACGGCGCTCAGGACCCGCGCTTCGCTCTCTCCCCGGTCTTCCCGCTCCAGTTCCCGGTACTGTCCGATCATCCGGAGCATCTCCCCGGCGTGCCCCCGGAACACCATCAGCCGCATCAGCTCAAGCATGGACAGGGGAATCTTCCCCCGGAAGGCGGCGCTGAGGGCGTCCATGCGCTCCTGCCGGGGCACGGCGGGGCTGGCCAGCAGCTTCCGGTATTCCGGGCTGGCCTCCAGCTCCGCCCGGACCGTATCCAGGGCGGCGGAGAAGGTTTCCTCCTTCCCCTCCTCCCGGGCCAGGGCGAACAGCGCCTCCGCGTATTCTCTGCTCGTTTGCGTCATTTTCCTTTACCCATCCAGTTCCTGCAGAAAGGAGTCGATCAGATTCCGGTGATCCGCCTCGTTGATCTCCCGTCCCAGCAGCTTTCCGGTCAGTTGGGCGGAAATGTCGGAGATTTCCTGCTTCATTTCCTGCTCTGCCTTCTTCTTCTCAAGCTCCGCGTCTTCCTCCGCCTGCCTGCGGATCTCGGCGGCCCGCTCCCGGGCGGCGCCCTCAATCTCAGCGCCGCGCTTCTCCGCATCCCGGGCGGCCTCCGCGATCATCTGGTCGCTGGTCTGCCGGGCCGCGGCCATGGCGGCGGCATAGTTTTTCCGGTGCTCCTCCGCCTGGGTTTCCGCCTCTTCCGCCCGGGCATAGGCGGCGTCGATGTTCTCCCGCCGGCTGTCCAGAACCTTCCGGACCGGCTTGAAAAGAAATCTTTTCAGGATCCAGGTCAGAATGGCCAGGTTGGCAAAGGAGATCACCACCTGCCAGAAATTGACAGAAATAATACTTAAAGACTGCATCTTATGCTGCCTCCTGCTCTTCGCGCTTCCCGCCCCGCTTCCGTTCCGCCGCGGGGCGGCGTCATCCGGCGCGGGAAAGGATTACTTCAGCGCCGCCACGGTTTCCTTCAGGACGCCGGAGAAGATCCCGGGGGCGACAAAGATCAGCAGAATGCCGATGATCAGGCCGTACAGACCCGTGGTTTCTGCGATGGCGCAGCCCATGATCATGGTGCTGGTCACATCGCTCTTCGCTTCCGGCTGCCGCCCGATGGCTTCGCAGGCCGCGGCCACCGCCTGGCCTTCACCGATACCGGGGCCGATACCGGCGATCAGCGCCAGCCCGGCGCCCACGCCGCACAGTCCCAACATGATACCAACCGCCAGAGATACCATTTCCATAGTCTATTCCTCCTGAACTGTTCTTTCTTGCCGGATTGTCCGTCATATTCCCGCGGGCTGAGGCCTCAGGTTCCGGTCAGCGCGGCCCGCTGCCTGCGCGCTTCCTTTTTCCGCTGCCGCTTCTCCCAGGCTTCCTGGGGGAAGGCGCCGGATACGTTCAGCATGGTCAGCATGGCGAAGATGAACGCCTGCATGAGTCCGCTGAACACGTCGAAGTAAAGGCTCAGAATCCCGGGCAGGCCGATCTGAAGCAGGGGGATGTTCCCGATCACGGGAACCGACCCCAGCAGCGATCTGCTCAGGCCCCGCAGCGCCGCGCCGATCAGGGCGGAGATGACCGCCCCGCTCATGACGTTTCCGTAGTGACGGAAGGCCATGCTCACCGGCAGGGAAAACTCGCTGATGAAGTTCATGGGCGTGAAAATGGGAATCGGCTCCGTGAAGCCCTTCAGATAGTTCAGGAATCCTCCCTGAAGCTTCGTCCAGGTCACCAGGCAGAATACCAGGATCGCCCATCCCGCCGTCACGTTCACGTCCCCCGTGGGGGCGAAAAGGCCGATCAGGCAGCTGAGGCTGGACAGGGCGGACAGGGCCATGATGGCGGCGATCAGGTACTCATATCCCATGAACCGCTCGCCCATGTTGGCCTGAACCAGCCCCTCGCATTTTTCCACGACCCATTCCGCGATCAGCTGGCGCTTCGTTTCCGCCTTCTCGGTGAGCCCGTGGGTCAGATACAGGCACAGCCCCAGAATCGTGATCATGATCGCCCAGCTGTTGATCTGGGATTCCGTGATCACCAGCTCCTGAAGCGGAAAGGGAATGGTCAGATAGATCATGGCGCCGGAGATATCCACGCCTTCGCTTTCCGGCGTATACAGCACCTTCAGCACCAGGCAGCATACCAGCGGCAGAATCATCAGCGCGATCAGCAGCCCGTCCGTCAGCCGGAAACGGGCGTCCCTTCCGCGCTTCTCCTCAGTCAAGCAGATTCCTCCCCTCGGGCTCCTGTTCCTGTTCCTTTTTCCCCCGCATCCGGTCCGCCGCCGGGCGGAAGGCGATGCCCACCCGGGGAAACAGGAGCGGAATCACCGTCGCGTAAACATTCGTATGCAGCAGGCCGATGGCTGCCGCGCAGATGCCGGCCATTCCCAGCATCCGGGCGGTCATGGAGGACCGGATCTTCAGCGGAATCTTCTCCGCGGGGCCGGAGGCGGCCCTTGTGACCGTCACCGCCAGCAGCAGAAAGTTTCCGACGGCGGCCGCCCCGCCGATCAGGTTCCCCGTCAGCACCGGCGTCTCCCACCGGCCCATCAGCGCGAATACGCCTTCCATCACGGCGGAGAGGGCCAGCACCCAGACGGCGATGTAGGCCGTTTCCTTCCGGACCGCGGGATCCATCTTCCTCAAGGCGCTTCCCCCTCCTTCCGCGCGGATATTCTTTCAGAAAACAAAGCTTTTACTGGGCGCCGTTGTTCATCATCTGAATGACCACCTTCTGCACGCTCTCGGGCAGGGCGTTGATCAGCTTCAGCAGTCCGCCCGGCAGGCTTCCGGTCAGCGAGGACGTGAACTCGTTCATGGCCTCCTCGCTGTCCAGCGGCCGCGCCGCGTCCTCCGTGATGATGTAGGCTTCCGCCAGATCCGTCTTCGAGTTGACGGTGACCGTCATCAGGTCGCCGATGCCGTCCATGCTCAGCACCACCGTAGCGTCTTCCTCCGCGTGGTCCCCCAGGTCCCGTTCCTCGCCCTGGATGCTGTACCGGATGCCCACGGGCTCGCTGGTCGGATCCTGCCGGACCCGGACGCTGATATCCATCTTGATCGTCCGGACGGTGTCGGTTCCGGTCCAGGCGATGTCATAGACCTCTTCCATCATCCGGAAGGTTTCCCCGTTCTCGGTCAGGTCCACATCCGCCTCGACCTGGGCGGTTCCGTTGCTGCCGTCGGGCTTGACGGCGAAGTTGTAGGTGAACTTCATGCCGGAGCCGTCCTTCTCGGCTTCCGCGGTCACGCTGGCCTTGAGTCCGTCCGAGGTATCGGCCAGCACGGAGATCTTCACGGGCAGGATGCCGTTCTCCGTGGTGAACTTCGGCTCGGCAAAGGCCATGAGCTGCTTCCCTTCCTCGCCGGCATAGATCGTGATGACCACGTCCTCCGTCAGGGCCTCGGGAATGGCGTTCAGCTTCCCGGCCAGGCTCTCCTCGGTGGCTTCCTTTCCGGCCAGCTGCTGCACGATGGGCATGGACCAGAGCGCCTTGGCCAGCTCGGTGGTCAGGTTCTTCATCGCGTCCTTCTTCAGGGTCAGGGTGGCTGCCGTCTTCGCCGTGAATGGGACGCCCTCCGGCTGCTCCGTCACTTCCTGCGCCTCGCCGGCTTCAAACAGGTTGAAGGCCGCCAGCATCACGGGGCCGAAATCCGGATTTCCGATCAGGGAAGCCAGCGCTTCCTCCGGATTCGCGCTGAAACTCTCCTGGGCTTTCTTCAGCTGGTCCACCTGCTCCTGGGTCAGGGAGCCCTGGGCGACCATCTGCTGCAGGATGCTCTCCTTCAGCTGCTCCAGCAGCTGCTCCAGCTGTTCCGTCGTCACGTGCACGGTCCTGTCCCCCAGGAAGGAGGAGGACGCGTACAGTCCGTCCTTGGCGAGGGCCACGGTGAAGTCAGCGGCCTCCGCCGGCTCCGCGCCATCCTTCGCGGTCAGCAGCCGCAGCGTGAACTGGGCATTGCCCTCAGCGGCCTGGCTGCTCACTTCAATCGTCAGGGCCTTCAGCAGGTCCTTCACCGGGTCCGCGATCTCATCCGGCATCTGGGTCATCTGGTAGAAGTTTTCGCTCAGCTCCATGTGAATATCCGTCACAGAGCGCTGGCCCTCCGCCGTATACTTCTGCGTAAAGGTCTGTCCGGCGGCCAGGCCGGCCAGGCCGGGCAGTCCCGCCTCCTCCGCCAGGCCCAGAACGGGCAGCGCCGCCAGCAGCACAGCCAGCAGAACGGAAAGCATCTTTTTCATCGTGTTTCCTCCTTCGTACTCTTTGGTCTCTCGGACAAAAAAATCCATGATTCGGTAGTATTCGCCCCGCGCCTTCCGGAATCCTGCTCCGGATCAGCTCACTTTTTTATGCCGCGTCCGCCCCGGGAGAATCCCCGGAGCCCGGGCGGGCCGTCCCCGGCGGTTTACCTCCGGTTCCGCACCTCGTTGCGCTCGAGCCGGATGGCGTTCAGCATTTCGCTGATGCTCCGGTCCGCGTCCATCAGCTGCCGGTCCACGAAGTCCATGGCGTTCTTCCGCAGCTGCGCCGTCTCCTGCTGAGCCTTCTCCCGGATCTCGTCGCTCTCGACCCGGGCGCGCCGGACGATGGTTTCCTCCTCCACCATCTGGCGGGCTTTCTTCTCCGCGTCCTCCAGCATCCGGGCCGCTTCCGCCCGGGCCGCCTCGACGCAGGCGGAGGCCTCCTGGTTCGCCCGCTCCATCAGGGCGGAGGCCTCCTGGTTCGCCCGGTCCATCATGGCCCGGGCGTTGCTGTTCGCCTCGTTCACGATGGCCTGCCCCTGGGACTGGGCCTCGCCCAGGATCTGGGTCTTCTTTTCCTCGGTCTCCCGGCGGATGGTCTCCTCCGCCCGGACGATCTCCGCCGCCATCCGGACCGTCTCCGGCAGGTTCTGGTCCAGATAGTCCAGCTGGGCCTGGATCACGCTCCGGTTCACGACGCAGTTGTCCGAGTTCATCAGCGCCTTCTTCGCCCCGCTCAGCTCCCGCTTCATGGCTTCCACGGCCTGGATGCAGTTGTCCGCGCTGTTGATCCCGGCGCTTCCCGGTCTCCGGGCCGGCTGCGGCTGCCGGTTTTCCTCCGGCGGCTGCGCCTCCCGGTTCTGTTCCTCCCGAAGCTGTGCCTCCCGGTTCTGACTTCTTCTTCTGGGTGTCTCCATCTGTTTACGCCTCCCGCTCCAGTCTCCGGATCGGATTTCCGGTCCCCTTCTCCGGGCCGCCGCCCGCCCTTCCGGGCGGACCCGTGCCTACCGCCGCTTTTCCAGCGTCTCCATGATCTCCTCCGCGCATTCCGCCGGCAGGAAGGCCCTCGGATCGCCGCCGAAGGCCGCGATCTCCCGGACCGCGGAGGAGGACACGCACTGCAGCCCCTCTCCCGAAGGCATCATCAGCGTCTCCATCTCCGGGTTCAGCAGCCGGTTCGCCTGGGCCGCCGCGTATTCCGCGTCGAACTCCGCCGCGCCCCGCACGCCCCGGATCACGGTTTTTTCTCCCTTTTCCCGCATATACGCGCTCAGCAGGCCTTCCCATCGCTCGACCCGGACGTTCTCCATCCCCGCGCAGGCCTTCTCCAGCAGGCGGACCCGCTCCTCCGGCGGAAAGACGCCCTGCTTGCGGACGTTGACCATCACCACGACGGTCACCCGGTCGAAGCGCTCCGCCGCCCGGCGGAAAAGGTCGGTATGTCCCCGGGTCACCGGATCAAAGGATCCCGGAATCACGCAGCTTTTCATACATCTTCACTCCGCAGTATCCCCATGTTCTCTCTTTGACGGGGGTCAGTCCCTCCGCGGTCCGGATCTCCGCCTTCGCCTGATGCTCCAGCACGATCCAGCCGTTCTCCGTCATCAGCGGCATCAGCCGCTCCGTCATCTCCCGCAGGTCCGTCATGGCGTAGGGGGGATCCAGAAAGATGAGATCGAAGCGCTCGCCTTCCTCCCCCAGCGTCCGGACCGTCTCCTGCCATTCGCCCCGGATCAGCCGGGCCCTTCCGGAAAATCCCAGGCTTTCCAGGTTCTGCTTTTCGATCCGGACAGCCCCCCGGTCCCGGTCCGCCAGCACCGCCCAGGCCGCTCCGCGGCTCAGCGCCTCCAGGCTCAGGGCGCCGCTCCCCGCGAAAAGGTCCAGAACCCGGGCGTCCCGCACCCGGCCCTGCAGCATGTTGAACAGATTCTCCCGAACCCGGTCCAGGGTGGGCCGGGTATCGCGTCCTTCCGGCGCCTCGAAGCGGCGCCCCCGGGCTTCCCCGGCAATAATCCGCAGCATCTCAGTTCAGCTGCTCCGGACCCTTCGGCGTCCGGGCCATCCTGGCCTTCCGGGCTTTCCGCTCCCGGCGGGCGCGGCGGGTGATGCTCTCCGCGATGCCCGTGTGAATCTTCGTCCGCTCCTGCCTGCCCCGCAGGTAGCCCAGTCCGTAGGCCATGGCCGGCAGCAGCACCAGCGCGGGGCTCAGCCGCTCCAGCGTCAGCATGCCGTCCGGGTTCTCCGATCCGAGGATGGAGACGAAGGGCATCAGGGATATCCGGACGACGATCCGCAGGATATCCTCCAGCCCCATGGCGGCATTTCCGTTGTAGGCCGCCAGAGCGCAGCTGATGTCGCTCCGCCCCTGATAGGCCGACAGCCAGTTGGGCAGCGATCCCGCCCCGGTGGTCTGTCTCCGGGCGACGATGGCCAGAATGACGGCGCAGATCAGCACAGGAAGGGTTCCCAGCAGCGCGTTCACGAATCCCTTGCCGGGATGGAAGCAGATGGAGCGCTCCGACGCGGAGAATTCCCGTCCCTTTTCCTGCTTCTGATACAGGATCTCGCCCCGGGCCACCGCCTCGGCGCCCTTGTGCACCGCGCTGTTGTACATGACCAACAGCACCAGGATCTCCACCGCCGCGTTCAGCGCGATCCGCACCGCCGCGCTGTCCATGGTCAGCGCCCCGCAGACGATGAAGGTCATGAAGGCCGCCAGGATCAGCACCCCGAAGAAGCCCAGCGCCGCCATGGGGGTCTGCTCGTCCGTGACCGATCCGGTCAGGAACGGTTTCGTTACCGGTTTCGCCGGCTTCTTGCCCTTGATTGTCATACGCTCCTCCTCGCGAAAAGCTCTTTTCGGGATCCGGCCCCCGGCCGCCTCCCGTATTACACCCGGCGCCCCTCCCGGCGGGCGGTCCCTTCCGGCGCCGCGCCGGCGGGGGTTCTCCGCACCCGTGCGCTGCTGCTCAGCAGCACCTCATAGGAGATGGTTCCGCTCCACCGGGCGATATCCTCCGCCGTGATGGTTTCCGCTCCGTCCGTGCCCATCAGGGTGACCTCGTCCTCCTCCCGGGCCTCCGGAATCTCCGTCACGTCCGCCATCATCTGATCCATGCAGATCCGGCCCAGGACCGGCGCCCGCTTTCCCCGGATAAGAACCTCCGCCCGGCCGCCGGCGGCCCGGTGGTATCCGTCCCCGTATCCGCAGGTCACCGTGGCGATCCGCGTTTTCCGCTCCGTGCGGAAGGTCCGGCCGTAGCTGATGTATTCTCCCGCGGGCACTTCCTTCACATAGCTGATCCGGGCCGTCCACCGCATGGCCGGCCGCAGGTCCAGCCCGGTTTCAACCGGGGGATAGCCGTAGAAACTGATCCCCTCCCGCACCATGTCCAGCGCCCATTCCGGGTGCCGCAGGGCCGCGGCGGAGTTGGCGCAGTGCCGCGTCACCCCCAGCCCCTCCGTCAGGGCCAGGAAGCGCCGGAACTGCTCCTCCGAATAGATTTCCCCCGCCTCGTTTCCGTCCGCGTCGCTGAAGTGGGTGTAGGCCCCCGTCATCCTCACGGATCCGCAGGCCTTCAGCGCCGCCAGAACGGCTTCCCGCTCCCCCGGGGTGCGGATGCCGATGCGGCCCATGCCGCTGTCAATCTTCAGGTGTACCTCCGCCTCCCGGGCCTCCCCGGTCCGGTGGGACGCCGCCTCCGCCGCGTTCTGGCAGATTCTGACCATCTCCGGGCTGCACACCGTCTGGATCAGGCCGTACATCACCCCGGGCTCCGCGTCCTCCCGGCAGACAGCCCCCAGCACCAGGATCGGAGCCTCCACGCCGACCCGGCGCAGCAGGGCTCCCTCGCTCACGGTGGCCACGGCCAGCATCTCCGCCCCGCCTTCCAGGGCGGCCCGGGCCGCGGTTTCCGCCCCGTGCCCGTATCCGTCCGCCTTGACGACGGCCATGATCTTCGCGCTCCGCGGAACGGCGCCCCGCAGGGCGGCCATGTTCCGCCGCAGAATTTCCGGGCTGACAGTCCGGACGTTCCGCTCCAGGCGGCCCATCCAGTCCGGATCGTCCCGTATCAGATCCTCCATCTCACAGGTCCTTTCCTTTCTCCGGCGCTTTCCCGGCGCCGGAGCCGCTCCGTACAGGGCAGGGAATCACGCCTTCTTCCCCCCGGCCAGATGCTCATGGATCCGGGCGTTCAGCAGGTTGATATCCCCGCATCCCATGGTGATCACCAGATCCCCCGCCCGCCAGTGCTCCTTCAGGTACTTTTCCGTGTCGTCAAAGCCCGGCGTCCAGACCGCGTCGATGCCGTGGGCCCGCATGCCCTCGACCAGCATTCCGCTGTTCAGGTCCCCGGGATCCGGCTCCCGGGCCGCGCAGATATCCGTCACCAGGGTGAAGTCCGCCTCCTCCGTGCAGGTCAGGTAGTCCTGAAACAGGCTCCGCACCCGGCTGAAGGTATGGGGCTGCATCACGGCCCACAGCCGCCCTCCCCGGCAGCGCTTCCGGGCGATGGACAGGGCGTTGCGCATTTCCGCGGGGTTGTGCCCGTAGTCGTGGAAGATCTCCACCCCGTCGATGGTGTCCGTCAGCTCAAAGCGCCGGTGGGCGCCGGTAAACCGCTCCAGCGTATCCGCGGCCTTCTCCGCCGGCAGCCCCGCCGCCTCCGCCGCGGCCAGGGCGGCCAGGGCGTTCATGACGTTGAAGTCCCCGGGGACCCCCATCCGGATCCGGGCGGTCTTCTTCCCCCCGTGCATCAGGTCGAAGGAGGCGTATCCCCGCTCATCCTCTTTCAGATCCGCGGGATACCAGTCGTTGTCCGGGCCGAAGCCGAAGAGGGTCTTCCGGCATTTCAGCCGGCCGATCTGCCGGCGCACCCGGGGATCGTCCCCGTTGCCGACGGCAATTCCCTCCTCCGGCAGCAGCGCCAGAAACTGCCCGAAGGTCTCCTCAATCTCGTCGATATCCCGGTAGCAGTCCAGATGGTCCGC
>CAMVDI010000049.1 GCA_947166205.1 uncultured Clostridia bacterium | reverse complement strand
AAGCGCCCAGTTCCTGCTGTTCCTGATGAGCGTCATCAAGGCGGTGGACGAAAACCAGGACATGCTGCGGGCTTCGGTGGCCAGCGCCGGAAACGATCTGCGGCTGGGGGGATACGAGGCGCCGCCGGCCATCGTTTCCATCTTCCTGGGCGACGAGCTGACCGAAATCCTTGAAGCCCTGGAGCAGGGACAGGATTACAGCGGCCGGGTCAGGGCGGAAATGGCCATCGGCGTGCACATGCTGCCCAAGTTTCCCAAGGATACCACGGACCGGAACAGAACCTCGCCTTTCGCCTTTACGGGAAACAAATTTGAATTCCGCAGCCTGGGATCCAGCGCTTCCATCTCCACCGCCAACGTGGTGCTCAACACCATCGTTGCCGAAAGCCTTCGCCAGTTCGCGGACGAGCTGGAAGGGGCGGAGAATTTCCAGGAAACGCTGCATGAACTGATCGTTCGGAACATCCGGGAGCATAAGCGGATCATCTTCAACGGGAACAACTATTCCGGGGAATGGATTGAGGAAGCGGAAAAGCGCGGGCTGCTCAGGCTGGACACCACTGTGGACGCGCTGCCCTGCTATACCGCGGAGAAAAACGTCAGGATGTTTACCACCCACCGGGTGCTGAACGAAAACGAGCTCCGCAGCCGGAGGGATATCGGACTGGATTCCTATGCCAAGATGCGGGCCATCGAAGCCAGGACCATGCTGATGATGGCCCGGCGCGAGATCCTGCCCGCTGTGCTGCGGTATACAGGAGAGATGGCGGAAGCCGGAAACCGGATCGCCCGCTTCAGCGCGGCCCTGCCCCAGAACAGCGCCGAAGGACTGACAAAAAAGCTGTGCGCGGGCTGCGAGCGCCTGAGCCAGGATATCGACGCCCTCGCGGAGGCGCTGGAGGGCCAGCCCAGGGACTGCGAACCGCTGGAAAGCGCGCGTTACATGAAGGACGCCGTGATGCCGCGAATGGCTGAGCTGCGCAAGGCGGCGGACGCGCTGGAGATGATCACGGACCGGAAAGTCTGGCCTTTCCCCACCTACGATGATCTGCTGTTCAATGTGTGACCCTGCCCTTCCATCCGAACCAGAAGAAAAAGTTCCGCGGCAGGCTGCGGGAGCCGGAAAAGCCTTCCTTGCGGAAGGCTTTTCCGGCCCTGTTTTCATTTGTCTTTTTCAGCCTTTTGATGTATGATATATTCGCGTGGTAAAGTGCGAAATTGCTTTCCAGAGGAGGCGGGAACATGTTTGAACCGAAGATCCGGAACAGACAGACGGATATGCTGATGCAGGCGGTGCTGGCGCTGGAGACGGAAGACGATGCCTACCGTTTTTTTGAAGACCTGTGCACCATCCCGGAGATCCGAAGCATCGCACAGCGGCTTGAAGTGGCCTATCTTCTGCGCAGAAAAGAGACCTATCATAAAATCGCGGAGGAGACCGGCGCATCCAGCGCGACCATTTCCCGCGTCAAGAGGTCGCTGAGCTACGGGGCGGATGGGTACGACCGGGTGCTTGACAAAATCAGGACAGACAAGAACGAGACGGAAGAGGAATAATCACAGCATGGATTTAAGCGGACTGAATCGGGAACAGCGAATTGCGGCGGAAACACTTGACGGCCCCGTGCTGATTCTGGCCGGCGCCGGAAGCGGGAAGACCAGAGCGTTGACCTATCGGACAGCCAATTTAATCGATCACGGGGTTCCGGCCTGGCAGATCCTGGCGCTGACCTTTACCAACAAGGCCGCCCGGGAGATGAAGGATCGGATCGCGGCGCTTGTGGGTGAGGAGCAGGCGGAAGAAGCCTGGATCAGCACCTTCCATTCCACCTGCGCCAGGATTCTGCGCAGGGATATAGAGAAGATCGGGTATGAGCGTTCCTTTGTGATCTATGACGATGACGATCAGACCACCGTACTGAAGGAAACGCTGAAGAAGCTGAATATTGACGACAAGTTCATCCCGGTCCGGGAAGTCAAGGGCAAAATCAGCGACGCGAAGAACAGGCTTCTTTCTCCGGACGAGTGGTTTATGCAGTCGCCGAGGGATCATCGGACCAGCCTGATTCACGATGTCATGACGGAGTATGAGAAAAGGCTGAAAAGCCTGAACGCTCTGGACTTTGACGACCTGCTGATCCGGACGCTGGAGCTGCTGGCGGATCACCCGCCGGTCCTGGAGGTTTACCGGAACCGGTTTCGCTATGTGCTGGTCGACGAGTATCAGGATACGAACAAGGCCCAGTATGAGCTGATCCGCCTGCTGACGGCGGAAAGCAGGAACCTGTGCGTGGTGGGGGACGACGACCAGAGCATCTACGGCTGGCGGGGAGCGGATATCCGGAATATTCTCGACTTTGAGAAGGATTATCCCGACGCGAAGGTCATCAAGCTGGAACAGAATTACCGCAGCACATCCACCATACTGGACGCGGCCAATCAGGTGATCGCGAACAACACCGGACGGAAGGACAAGCGCCTTTGGACCCAGATCGGGGAAGGGGAGAAAATCCACGTCTTTTCGGCGGAGGACGAACGGGACGAAGCGGCCTGGATCGCCGACACGATCCGCGGGCTGAACCGGAACGGGGTCCGGATGGGGGATATGGCCATTCTGTACCGGACCAACGCCCAGAGCCGCGTGCTTGAGGAAATGCTGATGCGCGCGGGAATCGCCTACAAGGTTTTCGGCGGACAGAAATTCTATGACCGGAAGGAAATACGGGATATCATTGCCTATCTTCGGGTGATCGCCAACCCCGCGGACGATATCAGCCTCCGCAGGATCATCAATGTTCCCCGAAGATCCATCGGCGACAGCACCGTGCAGGAGCTGATGATCAACGCGGAGCGCAGGGATATTCCGCTGTACAGCACCCTGGGCGATCTGCCGGAGAGCCTGGGAAGCAGACCGCGGAAATGCGTGACGGAGTTCTTTACCATGATGACCCTTCTTTCCGCCATGAAGGACACGATGCCGCTGGAGCAGTTCGTTGAAACCCTGATCAGCCGGACTGGACTGCGGGAACAGTACGTCCGGGAGAACAGCGACGAGGCCAGGACACGGGTCGAGAACATGGACGAGTTCATGGGCGCGATTCATGAATTCGCCCAGCTCAGCGAAAACCCGACGCTGGAAGCCTACCTGGAAAACGTGGCGCTGGTGACGGATCTGGACCGGGCGGAGGACGAGCGGGGCTATGTTACGCTGATGACGCTGCATTCCGCGAAGGGCCTGGAATTCCGGAATGTGTTTATCGCAGGGATGGAGGAGAATATCTTTCCAAGCTTCCGGTCCGCGGAAGACGAAACCCGGATGGAAGAGGAGCGCAGGCTGATGTATGTGGGAATCACCCGCGCCAGGGAAAGGCTGTACCTGTCCCGGGCCAGGCAGAGAACCATCTACAACCAGGTGAACCGGAATCCTCCCAGCCGTTTTCTGAAGGAAATCCCGCCCAGGCTGACGGAGGAGGCCGGCGCGGCACGGCGGATGAGCTTCGGCCGGAGCCCCGGCACCGGCGGACCCTACGGCTCTGTCCGGCCCGGCTCCGCAATTCCGGGCGGAAGGCCCCCGCGGAGCCAGATGCCGGTCAGCCAGATCGGAAAGCCCAGACTGACCTTCCAGGGGAAGAACCTGGACCAGATTCCGGGCGTCACGAAAGGCTTTGTGCCCAGCAAGGCCAGGGAAACGGGAGACGACGCCACGGCCAGGCTCTTCACCCCCGGAGAGCGGGTGCTCCACCGGAAATTCGGCGCCGGTGTGGTCCGGGCGATTATCGGCAGCGGCGCGGACGCCCGGATTTCCATCGAGTTTACAGCCTACGGCGTGAAGGAGTTTTCGCTGAGCATCGCGCCGATCGTCAAACTGGAGGACTGAGAAGATGAAGGAACCGATGGAGCGGATGCGGGAGCTGATCCGGAGGCTTCAGGAGACGAGCTATGCCTACTACGTGCTGGATGATCCGATCATCTCAGACATGCAGTGGGATCAGATGTATGACGAACTGAAGCGCCTGGAGCGGGAGACCGGCACCGTGCTGCCGGACTCGCCTACCCGGCAGGTGGGCGGAGAGCCCCTGAAGGGTTTTGAAACCCACAGGCATCTGACCCGTCTGTGGAGCATGGACAAGGTTCAGAGCATGGAGGAGCTGGATGCCTGGATCACCCGGACTGAGAAGCTGGCCGGAAGGACGGGGCTGGAATACTTCGTGGAATACACGTTTGACGGTCCGACCCTGAACCTGACCTATGAGGGCGGAAAGCTGGTTCAGGCGGCGACCCGGGGAAACGGGGTGACCGGGGAGGCGATCCTGCCCCAGGCGATGACGATCCACTCCATCCCGCGGGAGATTCCCTATCAGGGGCTGATGGAAATCCAGGGCGAGTGCATCATGCGGCTGAGCACCCTCGAGAAGTACAACCGGACCGCGAAAGTCCCGCTGAAGAACGCCCGGAACGCGGCCGCCGGAGCGCTGCGGAACCTGGACCCCGCCGTGACCGCCAGCCGGCATCTGGACGCGTTTTTCTACCAGATCGGCACCATCGACCACCCGCCCTATTCCACCCAGCCGGAAATGATCGACTTTATCCGGAAGAACGGATTCCAGGTCAGTCCCTATCTGGGCCGGGGAAAGGGCAGAAAAGAGCTGGAAGCCCTTATCCGGGAGATCGGGAATCAGCGTTCCTCGCTGGACTGGCTGATCGACGGCGCCGTGATCAAGGTGGGAGACCATCGGCTTCGGGAGCAGATGGGCTATACGGAGAAGTTTCCGAGATGGGCGGTTGCCTTCAAATTTAAGGCGGAAGAATGCGTGACCCGGCTGGAAAAGGTGACCTGGGAGCTGGGAAGGACGGGAAAACTGACCCCGCTGGCCCACGTGACGCCGGTCGACTTCTACGGGGTGACCGTCCGGAAGGCTACGCTGAACAACCTGGGAGACATCCGCCGGAAGAATGTGGCGGTCGGCTGCGATGTATGGATCCGGCGGAGCAACGACGTGATCCCCGAAATCATGGGCCGGGCGGGAGAACCCCGGCCGGATGAAATCCCGATAGAGCCGCCAGAAGTATGTCCCTACTGCGGCGGAAAGCTGACCGCCCGGGGGGCGCATCTGTTCTGCATGAACCGTGAGAGCTGCAAGCCCCAGGCGGTTGCCCGTCTCGCCCATTTCGCCGGGCGGGAAGCCATGGACATCGAAGGGCTCAGCGAAAAAACCGCCGAGCAGCTCTACGACGCTTTCGGCGTCCGGCTGCCCTCCGACCTGTACCGGCTGGGACCGGCGGAACTGATCACCCTGGAGGGCTTCAAGGAAAAGAAAGTCATGAATCTGCTGGGAGCGCTGGAGAAGAGCAAGCACTGCGAGCTGGACGCTTTCCTTTTCGCCCTGGGGATTCCGAACATCGGAAGGAAAACCGCCCGGGATCTGGCCAATACCTTCCGGAGCATTGACAAGGTGCAGGAGGCGACGGCGGAGGAGCTGACAGCCATTCCGGACGTGGGGGAGACCGTGGCCCAGAGCGTGGTGGAATACTTCAGCTTTGAGGAAAACAAAGCCCTGATCAGAAGGCTCCTGGAGGCCGGGGTGACCCCGAAGGAAGCCGCCGGAAAGGCCGGGGGCCCCTTCCAGGGCATGAGCATCGTTGTGACCGGCACGCTGCCGACGCTCAGCCGGAAGGAGGCCGAGGAGCTGATCCGGCAGAACGGGGGCAGCGCCGCGGGATCCGTCAGCAAAAAGACGGCCTTTGTGGTCGTGGGCGAGGACGCCGGAAGCAAGCTGACCAAAGCCATGAGCCTGGGCATTGAAACGATTGACGAGGCGGAGCTGATCCGCCGGGCCGGAAAGGAGGGCTGAGGATGTTCCGGAATATCGGCGGCTGGATTACCAACCTGCGTCAGGACCCGCTGGGGACGCTTCTTGAAATTGCCTTCATGATTATCGCCCTGCTGCTGAGCCTGATCCTTCATGAAATCGGGCATGGCTACGCCGCGCTGAAATGCGGCGACCCCACGGCGAAATTCATGGGCCGGCTTTCCCTGGATCCCCGGAAACATCTGGATCCCATCGGCATGATCTGCATGTTTTTCCTGGGGATCGGCTGGGCCAAACCGGTTCCCATCAATCCCTACAATTTCCGGAAACGCGGAAGGGATACGATCCTCGTTTCCTTTGCCGGGATTTTCGTGAACCTGATCCTGTTCCTGGTTTCGACCTTCCTGTATGTGCTGAGCTTCAAGGGAAGCGGGACTGCGATCGAATACCAATACCTGCGGAAGTTTCTGGTGATTCTTCTGAGCTACAATATCTCGCTGGCCGTCTTCAACCTGGTTCCCGTGCCTCCGCTGGACGGTTACAGGCTTGTGAACCAGATCTTTTTCAAGGGAGACCTGGACCAGAGAATGACCCCGCAGACGATGATGCTGATTCATTACGGCTTTCTCTTCATCTGCATGAGCGGCGTCCTGAGCAGGGCGTTCAGCTCCGTGTGCAGTTTCTTTATGCTGCATACGGCGAATCTGTTCTCGGATTGGCTGAGTATAGGACTTCGATTCATATGAACATGACTTTTCGGCTGAAGGATTTCGACGGACCGCTGGACCTGCTGCTGACGCTGATCGGCAAGGCTCAGATCGACATCCGGGAGATCTTTGTCAGCGACATTACGGAACAGTATCTTTCGGTTGTCCGGAACGCGCCGGATCTGAATATGGACGAGGCCAGCGACTTCCTTGTCATGGCGGCCACGCTGGTCGAGATCAAGAGCCGGGCGATGCTGCCGCGTCCCCCCGCCGCGGAGGAGGGGGAGGAGGATCCGGAGACGGAGCTGATCCGCAGGCTGGAGGAGTACAGGCGATACAAGGAAAGCGCGGAAGAGCTGCGGGGGTTTGAGCTGGCGGCGAAGAACGTCTTTACCAAGCTCCCGGAGGAATATCCGCTGCCGCCCCAGGAGGTAGAACTGACCGGGCTGACGCTGGAAGGGCTGACACAGGCCTTTCTTCGGATTCTGGCCAGAAGGCCGGAAGCGGAGGAAGAGACGGAGAACCATTACCGGGGCGGGAACATCCGCCGCGACCAGCATACGGTGCAGGAATGCATGCTGACCCTTATCCGGACGATGCAGCGGAAGAAGCGGATCCGGTTTGAGGAGGTTTTCTCCGAAGCGCCGACCCGGGAGGAGGTCGTGACCTATTTTCTGGCTGTGCTGGAACTGCTGAGGCTGGGCAGGATGCATATCCGGCAGGAGGGAACCTACGGCGAGATGGAGCTTATTTCCGGACGGGCGGCCTTTGAGGACACGCCGGAGGAGAAACCGGCGGAATGGCGGAAGCGCAGAAGGAAAAGGAATACGGGAGAAGACGAACAGGAATCCGGCAAAGATACGCAGCCCGGCCGGGAAGACGGGGAATCCCGGGTGAAGGATCCCGATCCGGCGGATCCGCGTGATACGGAGGGAAGGAAGGAACCTGTCTTTGGAAGGGAATGAGAAGGGAAGGATCGAGGCCATCCTGTTTGTGGCGGGGGAAGCCGTGGAGATCCGGGAACTGGCCAGAGCGCTGGGCAGGGAGGAGAAAGATGTCCTGGCCAGCCTGAAGGAACTTGAAAGCGAATATGACTTCAACCAGCGGGGTTTTCTGCTGAAGCGATTCGGAGACAAGGTTCAGCTGGCGACACGGCCTCTCTACGCGGAGGACGTTGTCCGGCTGCTGCAGCCTGTTCAGAAGCAGAGCCTGAGTCAGGCAGCCATGGAGACGCTGGCGGTGGTGGCCTACCGGCAGCCGGTCACCCGGGCGGAGGTGGAGCAGATTCGCGGCGTGAAGTGCGACTACAGCCTGCAGAGCCTGACGGCCAAGGGGCTGATCCGGGAAGTGGGCCGGAAGGAAACGATCGGAAGGCCGATCCTCTTCGGAACGACGGATGAGTTTCTGAGCAGATTCGGTATCGAAGGCCTCGAGGAGCTGCCTCCGCTGCCGGAACCGGAGCGCGGACCCCAGGAAGAAGAACCTGAAGAACTGATACCCTGAACGGAGAATGAGGATGAACCTGAACGACAAGATTGAAGCCATGCTGGAGAAGGTCCAGAAGGCGCCCCGCTACACAGGCGGAGAGATGAATACGGAGATCGGGGACTGGGATGCCAAACCGCTGCACTTTGTATTCTGCTTTCCCGACACCTATGAGATCGGCATGAGCCACCTGGGCATGAAAATACTGACCGGGCTGATCAACGACCAGGACTGGAGCCTCTGTGAAAGATGCTTTATGCCCTGGGTCGACATGATGGAGCTGATGAGGCAGGAGAACGTGCCCCTTTTCAGCCTGGAGACACGGCGCCCGCTGCGGGAGTTTGACGCGGTGGGCTTTACGCTGATGTATGAAATGAGCTACTCCAACGTGCTGGCCATGCTGGATATGGGCGGCATCCCCGTGGAAAGGCGGGACCGGGGGGAGGAGGATCCCATCGTGCTCGCGGGAGGAGGCTGCGCCTCGAATCCGGAACCCATTTCGGACTTCATCGACGCATTCATGATCGGCGCGGGGGAAGAGGTCATGCTGGAAGTGAACCGGATCATCCTGGAACGGAAAGAAAAGGGATGGTCCCGGGAAGAATGCCTGAAAAGGCTGGCGATGACGGAAGGGGTCTACGTGCCGGCCTTTTATGACGCGGAATATAACGGGGACGGGACGCTGAAATCCTTCCGGCCCAACATTCCGGAAGCGCCGGAGCGGGTGAAAAAGCGCTATGTGGAAAACCTGGATCAGGCCTACTTTCCCACGAAGCTCGCTGTGCCCTATACGGAGGTCGTGTTCGACCGGATCACCCTGGAGATTATGCGCGGATGCACCCGCGGATGCCGGTTCTGCCAGGCGGGCATGCTTTACCGCCCGGTCCGGGAGAGGAGCCTTGAAACCCTTGTGCGCCAGGCCGAGACGCTTGTGGCCGCCACCGGATACGAAGAGATTTCCCTCAGCAGCCTTTCCAGCGGGGACTATACCTGCCTGCCGGAGCTGATCCGGGAACTGATGCGCAGGATGAAGGACCGGCGGGTATCCATCAGCCTTCCCAGCCTGCGGATTGACAGCGTGCTGAAGGAAAGCCTGGAGGAGACCCAGCAGGTCAAAAAGAGCAGCCTGACCTTCGCCCCGGAGGCGGGCACCCAGCGGCTCAGGGATGTCATCAACAAGGGCGTCACCGAGGAGGACCTGATCGAAAAGGTTCGGGATGCCTTCCAGGGAGGCTGGAGCAGCGTCAAGCTGTATTTTATGGACGGACTGCCCACGGAAACCGTGGAGGATCTGGACGGCATCGCGGATCTGGCCCGGAAGGTGGTGGCTGAGTATTTCAAGGTGCCGAAGGGCGAGCGGGCGAAGGGCCTTCGGGTGACGGTCAGCTGCAGCACTTTCGTTCCCAAGCCGCATACCCCCTTCCAGTGGGCCGCCCAGGATACCATCCCCCAGATCAACGAAAAGCAGGAGCATCTGCGCGAAGTCCTGAAAATCAAGGGGGTCAACTTCAACTGGCACGCGCCGCACCTCAGCTTTCTGGAGGCGTGCTTCTCCCGGGGAGACCGCCGGATCGGACGGGTGCTGAAGAGAGCCTGGGAACGGGGATGCATGCTGGACGGATGGAACGATCAGTTCAAATTTGACGAGTGGATGGCCGCCTTCGCGGACTGCGGGCTGGACCCAGCGTTCTATGCCAACCGGGTGAGGGAAAAGGATGAGCTGATGCCCTGGGATTTTCTGGACTGCGGAATCACCAAGGAATTCCTCTGGCGGGAGAAGGAGAAGAGCGACAGGGCGGAAACCACCAGGGACTGCCGGCAGGGCTGCAATGCCTGCGGGATCCAGCGGGAGAAGGGACTGTGCGCCTACGCGGATCCGAAGCGCCGGAATGAGCCGTCTCCCTCCCTGGTTCCTTACCGGGCGGAAGGAGGGACGGACTGATGCGTATGCTGGGCGTTTTTGAAAAAGGGGAACGGGTCCGTCATATCGGACATCTCGATATCCAGCGGGCTGTTCAGCGGGGCCTTCGGCGAAGCGGACTTCCCGTGGCCTATTCCAACGGCTTCAATCCGCACATCCAGGTTACCTTCGCGTCCGCCCTGTCCACCGGGGCATGCGGGCTGCGGGAAATCATGGATGTGAAAATGGCCTCGGAAACAACGGAAGCGGAGTTTCTGCGGAGAATGAACGAAGCCATGCCCCGGGAAATGCAGCTGAGCGCGGCCCGGGCTGTGGACGACCGGCATCCGGCGCTGATGGCCAGCCTGCGGGCGGGCATGTATGAGATCGTTCTGCGGGATAAGGAACAGGCGGAACGCCTGATTCCCATGACGGACGTCATGATGGCCATGGAAAGCATTCCGGTCAGCCGGAAGACCAAATCCGGAATCCGGGAGGTGGACATGAAGCCGCTGATCCATGCCCTCCGCGGCGAGGGAGACCGGCTTTACGCGACCCTGAAGCTGACGGAGCAGGAATCGTGCAAGCCGGCCATGATTCTCGAGGGGCTGAAAAGAGCCGCCGGGATGCCGGATGAGGAAGATGTCCGGATCCTTGTGATCCGGACGCAGCTGCTGGGCGAGGGAGCGGACGGCGCGTTCGCGCCGCTGGAGACGCTGTAGGAACAGGATGGAAAGAATACTGTATTTGAACGACCGCTTCTGCGCGGTGGCGGAAGACGGACGGCTGACGGAGTATATTCCCGTGCGGCCGGAGGACCAGGCCGGACGGATCCTGACCGG